>NZ_NMPP01000043.1:0-129249 GCF_009192885.1 Xanthomonas sp. LMG 12462
CAGGGTCCTTTGCACGCGGCGGGCTTCGGCCTGCACCTGGAGCTCCGCATACCGTCGCCGCTCCTCGTCACTGCGTGCCTCGATGCCGAGTGCCGTCAGCGGATCCAGGTTGGGGGAGTAGATGCCGAGAGGCCCCTGCATCAGCGTCCGGTAGCGCGACCAGTCCTCCGCACGCAGGCCCCATTCGCGCGCCCGGGCCTCGTCGTCGTGCGCATCGGCCAACGGCCGTGCTGTGCTCGCCGTGGTGCTGGTCTCGCTGACGCGCGCCGCCTGCGCCTGCGCTACGCCGGGCGCACCCAGGCCCAGGATGCACAGGCTTACCGCAACGTGTACTGCGATGGCTGAAGGGCTTTCCGCTCGCATGTTGGTCGCCTCAGCGCGCACGCAGCGGCAGCCGGCGCACCCGGTCTCCGACCGAGAACACGGCGGCTTGCGGCTCGATCACTTCCAGCCGCCACCCACTCTCCTGCTCGCCCTCGCGGAGCAGCCGAACCTGCGAGTTCGACCCCGGCCCGGATGGAACGACCGCCAGGAAAGGCACCCCGGCCCGCATCTCGCTGCCGAGCACGGTGAACGGGGGCGGGGAGGGCGCGCGCTCGCGGGTCGCCGCGGACTCCGCTGCACGCGCCTTGCGTGGCGCTGCGGCCGCCTTGCGGGCAGCGACTTCGGCCTGCAGTGCGTCGATGCGCGACGACAGGGCCGCCAGATCCTCGGCCCGAGCCATGCCCTCGCGTGCGTGTTCGAGCGCCGTGAGCCGGTCGCCGATTGCCTTCTGTGCCGTGGAGAAAGCTGCTTCGCTGACGGGCGCCGGTTGCCGGCGCGCGGCATCGAATGCTCCGCGCAACTGCGCCACGCTGCTCGCCAGGCTCTGCATTTCCGCATCGACGTTCGCCTGCTTGGCTTCCTGCGCCATGCGCGACAACTGAGCGGTGTTGTAAGCGGTCACCCCGCCCACGACCATCAGGGCGATGGCGCAGGCCCAGAGAGCCCAACGATCGCGGGGGCGTCCGGCGGGCGGGTGCGAGATCACCATGGCTGTTTCTCCTTCGGAAGCCAGGCCGGCTCGATCGCCGCGGCGCTGGCGCCGGACCGGTGAAAGCAGACCATGCGCGCCGTGTCGTCCACCGAGAGTGCCCAGGCGTCGCCGGCCATGGTCTGGAGCGCATCGCGCAGCGTGATGGGACCGAGACGCACATGTGCCGCGGGCAGCGGCAGGGCATAAAGGGTGCTGCTGTCCGCGTCGGGCGGGCACAGCCGGTAGCCCGACTGCCGCAGCAGGTACTGCAGGCCGTCCTGGACCGTGGCCCCTTCGGCCGATGGCAGCGTGACGTTTATGACCTGCATCAACAGATCGCGCTGCCCAGCCTCGGCGCCGAGCTCGACCAGGGTGTAGCGGCCCTGCCGTGTGACCGGAACTGGCGAAGGTCGGTCCGCGTCAACCCCGGCGGGTGCCGACGCCGGGGGCGCTGGACTGGGGGCGGCGGCCTCGTAGGCAGGTGGTGCGCTGGCGCATCCGCCCAAGAGGACTGATGCGACCGCGGCGGCCACCGGGGCGAATCCCCAGCGGCGGGGGGCGGGCGAGGGGTGTGGCTGCATGCGGGTCGTCCCGGTAACTTGGGTGATCGAGACGATGCGCGCGGTGCCGTGGTCGAGTCAGGCAACAATCGGGATCGCGGCGTGGCGCTTTGCCGGGCCGCCGGCGTTCACGCTGATAACAAATCGAAATGCAGGGGGAACTTGAGCATGAAGTCCAGCAACCAGCCCATTCCGTACGCCGCGCGATGCGAGCGGCTTCCGCCAGCCAGCACCACCGCCCTTGTGTGGCCGTTCGTCAACGTAGCGAAGGGTGCAGGGCCCTACGAGCTTTTCCTCGACACCAATGCGCTCGCGCGCACGGAATGGGCAGAGCAGATCCCGGCAGCGGAACGCGCGCGCTACACACTCAATTCGTGGCCGGCGCTGATGGAGCAGTGGATGTCCAATCAGAAGCTCCGCGAGAGCCTTGACCCGGCCGCCTGGGTCAACGACAGGCTGGCGCCGCTGGCATCGCGGGGCTTCCTGTTCCGCGAAAGGTTTGCGCAGCAGCAGGTCGCGCTGCTGAGAAAGAACGAATCAGCGCTGCGTACCCAGTTCAGCCTGATTTTCCCGTACGTGGCGCTCATGCGGTCGCTGCTGTCGCAGAAGGTGCCGCCGGAGGACGCGCTCGCGAAGCTGGACGCCTTGGTGCAGGCCGATGTGCCACGCTTCACCGGCATGGCCATGCTGCTGGCCCTCAGCGTGCTGCTCAAGGGGCGACAGTCGCTGAAGCTCGATGGGGACCCGAAGCCCGCATACTCGTATCTCGAATCCTTCCTGAGTTTTCAGCCCGGAAAGAAGGACGAGGCCGACCACATCACCCTTCCGTACCTGCGCAATCGCGCCGGCGACCTGAACCTGTGGCTGAGCGTCCCCATGCTGCGCCAAGCCGGCTACGAGTTCGTCGGGACGCCCGCGCTGGTGACCGAAGACAAGGCCTTGCACCGCGTCATCCTGCGCACGCTGCCTCCGGTGCTCACCCCCAACCGAGCGATGGGCTTTGGTGTGGACAGCAATGGGCTCGACCCGGAGATCTGCCATCGCATCGTCATGGCCGTCGGCCCCATGGTGGTACGTGGCGCCGTGACGTCGCAGGAGAAGGAGGAGCGCCTGGGACGCCTGTTCGCGATGGCGGGGGCGGCGTGCGCCAGGCCGGAGGAGACGGCAGCGCTCGACGAGGCGTGGCGGACATGGTGCCTGCCGGGCATGCATGACCGGTTCGTTGTCTGAGCCGCGTTCGATCAATGGCAGGGAAGATGCATTCTCTGCCGAACCGTACACCTGAAGAGGAGATCGCAGAGATGGCAGGTGAAGAAAAATCGAAGGACAACGCGAAGGAGGGGCTGCCCCATTTCAGCCTGATGGAAAAGGCGTGGGATGCTCAGTGGGTGATGCGGTTCGTGTGCATCGTGCTTTTCATTGATGGCGCACTGGTTCTGAAAGGGGGCAGCGGGTTGCTTCAGTGGTCCACTTCGACCGACAAGCTGTGGCAGGACCTGGGTTTCCTCGTCGTTGCAGCGGCGACCTTCGGGCTGCTGGTCAGCTTCGTTTTGCCAACGCTGGGTCGTTTGGTGTGCTGGATGGGTTACCACATCCGCCGCCTCGCGCGCGGCGTCCTGGAGGTCGAAGATCGCGATGACTTGGAAGGGGCGTACGGCTTTGTTGCAGCCCACAAGCTTCAGCTGTACGCCCTGGAGAGGGAAAGCGATTTCCTGCTCCGCATGTACGAGGCTGCCTGGCGGCGTGAAGTGCAGCGCCGCGAAGAGCTGGATCAGATCGGCAATCTGGTCTTTGCGACGGCATTTCTCGCGGTCGCGGACGGCTTGCTCGCCTTCGTTCAACCGGACGGCCGCTCCCTCGTGCACGATGCCCTCGCTCCGCTCGGCGACACTGGCCTCGTGCTGGGGTTCGTTTTGCTCGTGGTTGCTGGCTACATCTTGAGCGAGGAGACCTGGGGCGCACCAGATCGCCCGGCACGCGTGTACTACCCGCCGCTGTATCTGCAACTCGCTGAGGAGCGGCGGCAGCGCCGCGACGAAGAATGGCAGCAGCGCCTCAACGAAGAAAGGGAGGCGCTCCGGAGGAAACGCACGAGTTAGGCCATGGAGGGCTGTAGCCCCGCCATGGACGTCGCTGGGAGCTGTGGTCCGCCTGGGAGGTTGCCGCAAGCGCGATGGTCCGGGGAACTGTCTACCTCCCGCACCAACCGCGCTTGTACAGTGGCGCCCACACGCCACGGACCGGTTGGAATGGCAGCGGGAAAACACATCGCCACAGGCGCTCTGCTCAGCTTGGGCTACTGTGCCTCCTTCCTGCTGGCGTGGCGCTGTTCGATGGACCAGTGGTATCTGCCGGCGGGGTTGCGCGCCGCGACCCTGCTGTTCCTGCCGTATCGCCTGTGGCCTTATCTGCTCGCCGGTGATGCGGCCGCGCTGCTGGTGATCCGCGTGCCGATGGTCGAGCGCGGCGCGAGCCCGGTGTGGGCGTACACCAGTCCCTTCCTGTTGATGCCCTGCGTGGCGCTGGCCGTGCATGCCGCGCGGCGCCAGCTGCCGCGGCTGGTGGACCAGGAGTACCTGCTGCTGCCGCTGGCCTTGATGCTGGCGCTGTGGAGCACGCTGTGCAACATGGCATTGAATGCCGTGTTCAAGGGTTACACCGCACTGACGCCGCTGGAAGCGCTCACGCGTTACTGGCTGGGCGACTACCTGGGCATGCTGATGTTCACGCTCCCAGCCCTGCTATGGCTGCGCCGCGAGGAGCCGATGACTGGCCGGCCGCGGCTGCCGAGGGATGGCCTGCTCGGCTCGGCAGCCGTGGTGGCGCTGTTCCTGGCATCCTGCATCGCGCAAGATCGCCTGTCGCACCAGATCCTGATGTCGCTGATGGTCGTGCCCTCGCTGGTGCTCACGCTGCTGCACGGCTGGCGTGGTGCCGCTGTCGGCGTCGTGCTGGCCAACGTGGCGATCGGGATCATGCTGCCGGATTCCATGACGCTGGCGTCGTACCACGCCGAGGCATTCCGTGTGCAGATCGCGCTCGCGGCGGCGGCCACCGGCCTGTTCGTATTCGGATCCCGGTTGTCCGCGGCCTTCGAGCATGCCAGCTACTTCCGCCACCAGCGTCAGGAGGCTTGGCAGATCGCGCAGGCGAGCTACCTGCAGGCGGAACGCACGCTGCGACGCCGGGTGGTGGAGTACAGCGACATCACCGTCCACATCAACAAGCTGCGCACGGACATCGTCGCCCACCTCCGCTCGCGGGGACAGCACGCCGCGGCCATGGAGATGACGCGCACGGGCGTGATCCAGGCCCAGTTGCTCGACGAGTACGTCACTGCGCTGTACCCGCTCGGCATCGAGACGCATGGGCTGTACGCCATCCTGCGATCGGTCGCGATGAGCAATCTCTGCGATACCGAGTTCCAATGCCGCCTGCGTGGCGATCCCATGCAGCTTTCCCTCGGGCTGCAGCTTGTCGCGTACCGATGCGTGCTCAACGTGATCGAAACACTGCCACCCGCGAAGCGCCATCTCATCAAGGGCAGGGTCTGGCGCGCGGGTGGTCGCCAGGGCATCGCGCTCTGCGTCGTCGCCGACGCGTCCCCGCTGGAACGCGGGCGTACCGTGGCCCACGATTCGGATTGGGAGCTGGCTGCCCGGCTCAAAGTGCATGGCGGCACCTGCCGGCGCCGCCATGCGTACTGCCTCAGCTTTCTCGTTTCGGAGTCGGTGGGCGAAGGCCTCAGTCTGCGGCGCTGATCTGCCAGGAGTCGCCGCCGTTGCCGCCTGGCACCAAGCGCACGACGAAGCCCGAGGTCTGGTACACCACAGACCCGCTGGTGCCCGTGCCCTTGGCCGGCAAGGTCACGCGTGCGACGTCCGCACCCATGGGCAACACCCACAGCGTGTCGTTGACCCGGCCCACGGCTGCTCGCACCGTGCCCGCCACATCGTTGATCTGCAGGTAGGTCACACCGTCGCGCGAGAACTCATAGATCCGCCACGCCGGATCCAACGCGAGGTTCCGGGCCTTCGGCAGGCTTTCGCCCAGCCCGGCCGAGGCCGCCGGTGCCCCGTGGCCGCCGTCGGGGCAGCATGCCTGGGCCGCGCCGGTACAAGCCAGCAGGGCGCCCGCCAGCGCGATGTGGGTCAGCATGCTCGTCTTCATCCTTTTCATGGTCGTCCTCGTCCCTTCTGGGAGCTATCGCCTGCATTTCAGGCCGATCCAAGGTACGTGGTCCGGAGACGCGAGCGGTCGACAAGTCGAAGGCGGTGGCGCAGTGCCGGTTCAGTTTGCTGACCCGGCCATGAGGTGGTATGGAGATGCGCTGCGGAGCGTTGCATAGTGCTCGCCAAGGAAAGACGCATGGGGCTCGACGTGCCTCCTGCCCCATCCTCGAAAACGCCCAGGTGTGCCTCATGGTCAACGTCCGCAAACTGCTTTGCAACATCAGGCTGATGCCGCGAAAGTCGGTGCGCGGCGACGAGTCGGCCGAAGCCCGAGCGACGTGCGAACAGCCTCAAGTCGAATCCGGCTCGACCCTCGACTTCATGCTGTCCACGCTTTCCGGGGAGGCCGCAGCCGCTTACGTCCATGCGGTCATATCGGACATTGAGGCATGCGCCGAGGAAGGCCATTGCTCAGCCCAGTGCGCAGGCAAAGAAGACCTGCTAGAACGGGTCCACGCATTGAAGAATGCCATAGCGCCGATCGGCTCCCGGCAATTGCTTGCGGCTTGCGAGCAGCTGCGCCTGGATGCCTGCCACGTCACTGATCGGGCCCTGCTGGAACGACGCTTCCAGGCCGTGGCCCGCGCCGCAGTGCAACTGGTCGTCGGCTTCCGCGTGGCGTCCGGCGCGTAGACATCGATGGAGCGCTCTTGCGGCATCGAGTGGCGGCTTGCCCTCCGATCACCGGGCCCGCTCTTCGCCGCTCATGCGTTTTCCTCGTGTGCTCCGCTGGCCCGGGTTCGATGTCGCGCCATGTGGGAAATCGCCTGTACCGACGAGAGAAGCTTGTGCGGGGCGATCGGCTTGGTCAGGTAGGCCACCGCGCCTTTCTGCAAACAGGTGGTCACCGTGTTGGGGTCCGAATCAGCGCTGATGATGACGATCGGAGGCGCTTGATGGATGCCCATCTGGGCTTCGATTTCCGCGAGTACGTCCCAGCCCGAACGTTCGGGCATGTGGAGATCGAGCAGGATGGCGTCGGGCCTGTCTGCCGACAGCGCCTCGATGGGGTCGGCTCCCGGCACTGCAAATCTGACCGAGTGGCCAGCCAGGCTCATCAGCCATTGGATGACTTGCCGGTTCGGGAGGTTGTCCTCGAACACCAGGAAGTTCATCGCCGGGATGCTGGCGCGGTGTCGCTCCAACGCCTCGTGCAGCGGAATGCGCGCATCCACCTGCTGGCCTGGAGCGGCTCTCGCGAGCGCGATGTTCCAGGTGAACACGGATCCGCCACCAGGGTTGTCGGAGACCTCGACCTGGCTACCCATCTGCTCCGCGACGGCTTTGACGATGTAGAGGCCGAGGCCCACGCCGCTTTGCGCACGCACCACAGAGCCGCCACCCTTGTAAAAGGGATCGAAGATCCTGCTCTTGTCCGCATCGGGAATCCCAGGGCCGGAATCGATGACCTGGATGCTCAGGCGCTGATGCCCTCCCATGTCCGGTCCGGAATCGATGATGCGCAACGTGACGGTGCCCCCAGCAGGGGTGAACTTGATCGCGTTGCTGACCAGGTTGCTGATGACCTGCTCCACCCGTGCCGGATCGCCGACGAAGATTTCATGCAGGTCGGTCGCGCCGGTGATCTCGAAATCGATGGCTTTGGCGACCGCCTGTGGGCCGCATACGCCCTGCACTGTCTGCAATACCTCCGAGAACCGAAACGGACCGTTGTCGAAGGCCATCTGCCCGCGATCAATGGCGGCCACGTCCAGGACATCGTTGACGCGGCCCAGCAGTGCCCAGGCATTCACTTCGGCCGATGCAACCAGTTCCCGTTGCTGCTCTGGGAGTTGCGAGCGGTCGATCAAGGCGGTTGCGTTGATCACCGTGTTCAACGGTGTCCGCAACTCGTGGCTCATCGTGGCGATGAATCGGTTCTGCGCATCCCGAGACCTCACTGCCTGCGCCGAGATGACCCACAATGTCGAAAGCAGCTTGTTCGTCATCAGCGGGATTCCGACAAGGAAGCCGAACGCGAAGACAGCGAACGCGGGACGCTTCACCCAGTAGTGTTCGGGTGCGGCGATTGCAACGATGACGCAGGCGAGCAGCATGCTGAGATAGAAGTACCGCCTGCCGAAGCGCGCGCCGATGATGATGCAGATGATCGGCAGGACAGTGGCGCTCGCCATCGTCAGGTTCCACGCCAGCGAGAGCATCATCCCGATGATGATGTAGTTGGCGATCGCGCCAGCGCCATCGACGAACTCGGTCTCCCGGATCTTTCCTGATCGCAGCAGCACCATCCAGATCGCGCAGGCGGGCAGCAGGCCTATGAGCCACGGCAGCAGCTTCGTTGCCTCGATAGGGAGAACCTGGTCGAGCGACAAGTGCTGCCATCCGTCGGGAGGATCGGTGATCGCGCCGCGGCTCCAGTAGAGGGCCCAGACGATCACCGCGAAGACCAGGACGGTCCGCTTCAGGGACACGGACCGTTCGCGGTAGCCGCTGACGATCGCATCGATTTCCTTGTGGCGCAGCTTGTCCGCCACTTCCACCAAGGTGAGTGAGCTGTCCTGGGCCTCATCCTGCATCGGGCACCTTCTTGTTCAGGCCCAAGACGTTGTAGATGTGCAGGCGCGCAATGCCCAGGTACTCATATAGCGCGATATCCGCGACCGTCAGGTTGTACGACAGCGGGACGATGGATGGAAGCGGGCTCAGGTAGTCGCTCCTGGCCGGAGTCGGCCGCACTCCGAACTGGGCGAAGTACTCCAGGGAGCGTCGCATGTGGACACCCGAAGTCACGAGGACAGTGCGGTCGGGCTTGAGCGCCTTCAGCATCGCCGACGAGTTTCTCGCGTTCTCCCAGGTGTTGGCACTATTGGAGTCGAGGACCATGTCGTTCCTGCTGACGCCCATCCGCACCAGGGCGTCGGCATAGAGGGCCGCCTCTGCACGGCCATGCTTGCGCACATCACTGCCGCTGAGCAGCAGCCGGCAATCAGCTGCCGTCGCTTTGCAGTCGCGATACAGCTCCAGCGCTTTCACCAGTCGGCCGTAGGCCAGAAATCCGACCTCCGGCGAGGCGGCGCCATCAATGCGTTCTGTCCCGGCACCCAGGACCACGATCGCGTTCCTGGCTCCCCATTGAGGGGGTGGAAGACTCGTATAGCGGGCTTGAACGCCATCCACCAGAACCTGGGCGCCAGGGCCGCAGCCGATGAGGATCAACGCTGCGCTGGTGCCGAGCCAAGCGGCGAGGGCCAAGCGAGTTCGCTTCTTCCGGTACAGCAGCGCGCCGACGAGGATGCCTAGAAGTACCAGAAGAACTGTCATATTCTTGATCTGCCGCTTTATTCGTCCATGCAGATGACTACTGGATTCCCGTCCACAACCCGCCGGAGTTCTGCCGCGAGGATCATGCGTGCGACCGCTGTGGCCGTGTCCAGCATAGCAGTCGCCCTGGCGATCGGGGCACTGCTGGCTCATCTCTTCCCGGGAACGATGGCCATGATCGGAGAGCGGCTCGGGGATGGCTTCTAGGATGCGCTCGCGGTAGGCACGAGGATGCGTGCCTGACCACGCATCGGTCGTGGGGCGCGATGGTCATGAAGACCACGGCGGTATGCCGACGGTGGCAGATGTCCCGGAGAGCGGGCAGCGTTTGTGGACCCTTCGCGCTCGGATCACGATGCGGGCTCAACGCACCGTGCTACTTAAATCCGGGAGGAGGTCGGGCAAGCGCATCGCCGGATCCAAGTGGGTAAGTCGGTAATAGATTTCGCCAATTTCCGTGCAGCCTCCTCATTGGCAAGCAAAGAATTCTTCGTCAGCGCAGCTCAACTGACTAGGCCTAAAATGGCTGCATATCGTTCACCAGAGCTCACGACTCCCACATTTCTTTCTTCATCACCCTCCACACTCCAGCCTTCTTTCTTAGAAATACATCCGCATTTTTCCCCGTGGGCGGGAACGATATTTCCACAAACGCCGCATCATCATCGAAATAAATTTTATCAATGCTAATAAATGGCCGACTCTGACTAAACCCCGGTGTAGTTATGTATACAACTCTTACCCCGCGCCTCTCATCCGAACACAGCTTTTCATTAGAATTAATCTGACTCGCAAGAAACGGCACATCAGGCGATTTTAAATGTGTCGCACCATACTCGGCAATCTCGGAGTCGTTTTTTACTGCTAGCAATATCTCGATACTCTGAGGACTGCACTGCGCAACTTTCTCGGCAGTAGCATCGTTTGAACATGCGATGCTTGCAAGTGACAAAACGGACAAAACAGATAAATTCAGACTAGTGCGGAATCGGCGTTCCATAGACGAAATTTTCATACTGCCATCCCTCCTCAGCGGTTGATCTGTTTCTATTCCAAAAATATTCTGAAAAATGACCTAACTCATGCTCTACCGTCGCGTCTATAGTTCTTAGCAGTTCATCACTACGATCCCCGGCTTCGTACCGATCAAAGTAGCTGGAGTGAATCAGGATATCCCCGGTGCCACGCTTATAGGTTCCGCTTTCATGCCTTAGAAATTTTGGCGTTATGACGGGACCATCGCACGGATCAAGAAGATGATCCAGATGATCTTTTCCAGTTCTTCCAAAGCGAGCGAAACCCTCATATTTTCTTGGTGTCATCCGCTCCTTCAGCCCATTGATGTATGACACCGTATTCGGATATTTCTGCTTTACCCCGGGGTGGAATCGCAGCAACCCAAGTGGGTCAAGATAGGAGGCCGGATCTGCCCCAACATAGCTATAAGCGCTGATTCCGCCATCCAACCCAATCGGATCACTCTGCACATACCGCCCCGTACCGGGCTCATAGTCGCGAAAGTAGTTCTGATTGAGCCCACTCAGCGCGTCGTAATGTTGGCCCGGGAAGCGCATATCGAACACGAACACAGTGCCGTCCTTGTCCGGATCCTGGTCCGGAGCGGTAGTGCCGAAGGCCTCGCCCTTCAAATCCCAGCGCCAGATCGCCACGTCGCGGACCGGGTCGATCACTGCGCGCGGCGTGCCCAGGTGGTCCGGCTGCACGTAGCGCAGGGTGGTCTTGGCCAGCACGCCGACCGGCAGATCGTCCAGCCAGATAGCCTGCTGCACGACCGCACCGTTGTTGTCGTAGTCGCCCAGCCATTGGCCGTTCTCGTCATACAGCGTGTAGGTGTTCGACAGCACGCGGCCGGCACCGTCGTAGGCCAGGTACTCCGTGACCTGGCCGACCGCATTGGTCACCTTCCACAGATCGCCCTTGCGGTGCGGGCAGGTGGTCGGGGACGTGGCGCAAGTGCTGTCGTCTGTGGCGTAGTAGGCGTACGTCACCTTGTCGGTTAAGTGCCGTTCTTGATGGAGGGGATGGCGAGGTTGGTGATCTGCTTGATTCGTCGAATGATTGGAGTCTTGCACTTCGCATCGCAGTCAACGTCTACGTACGCAGACGTTTTGGCCGATGAGCCGGGACCTGAGGTACAGCCCCGCTCAAGCTCATCATGACGGTTTAAAGCTTGGTCTTTTATCAGACCTAGACCTCAGGCTTTCTACGTCTACCAAACCCCGTCCAGGCACCCAAAACCTCATGCCATCAGGAATTCGAACTACATCGCTTCGGGCGCGCCCCACGTCGCCAATTTCGATTAATGCAAAAGCCCTCAAGAACAGTGCAGAGCTAACATAATAATCGTATTCTTCTCGCTCACTAACTTCCATGAGGGTATCCAAGGCACTAATTGCCCCGGGATAATTTGATGACCTAATGTGCACTCCCGCCAAGTCAAAGTAATCTGCCGGCTCGTTTGTTCTGTCAGATAAATCTGCCAGAATTTGTGTCGCCTTTTTCAAATCCCCCAACCCTACAAGAGCAGATGATTTCTCACGCAAAGCCTCATCATTAAATGGATCCGAAGAAAGAATATCGTCGCACATGTCGAGTGCGATTTGATAATCGCGCTTCTCCACATGTCTTCTGATTTCCCTCAATTCCTTCGGTATGTCCACTCTCATCTCCCATAGTCCACAGAATTTCCGCCACAACGCTCGCTCACCAGTCCTGCTGCGCAGCGGTACAGATCAGTATACCCGCCGGTAACCCCGGTGACACTCCGTTTCTTCTTCCTGCCGGCCCGCTGCAGCATTTGTTCATAGATAAGGTCGCGGCATCTCTTATAGGCATTTTGCCATTGCGTGTCGCAGTCACTTTCATCATGGGCGTCCGTGCATGCTTGGACCATCTTTATGGCATAGGGCATCATTGCCGGGATGATGGTCATCTGATTGAACGCGGGCATCATCACCTCAAGAGGGGAGGGAAGCTCAACCTTTGGCTCGTTGAATTCCAGCTCTCTGTCTCGGTCACCTGCGTACACTGGGGGGACGTATCTGAATCCAATCGCCCTAGATGCCTGCAACCCAAAAATATCGGATGCACCGATAGGATTCGAATCTACATAAGAAAACGTGGAAATACTCGCCGGAAGGCCCGTGGGATCGCTTTGCGCGTAACGCCCCGTCCCAGGTTCATAGTCGCGGTAGTAATTCTGGTTGAGCCCGCTCGCGGCGTCGTAGCGCTGGCCTAGAAAGCGCAGGTTGAATACAAAGGCTGCGCCGTCCTTGTCCGGGTCCTGATCAGCGGTGGTGGTGCCAAATGCTTCGCCCTTGATATCCCAGCGCCAGATGGCGACATCGCGCGCCGGATCGATCACCGCGCGCGGGGTGCCCAGGTGATCCGGCTGAACGTACCGCAGCGTGGTCTTGGCGAGCACGCCCACCGGCAGATCATCCAGCCAGATCGCCTGTTGCACAACAGCACCGTTGTTGTCGTAGTCGCCCAGCCAGTGGCCGTTCTCGTCGTACAACATATAGGTGTTGGTACTGCCCACACGCTGCACCTGCTCGCCACGGCCGTTGTAGGCATAGTTCGCCACCACCGTGCCGCTGCGCTTGACCTGCGTCATCCGGCCATGGGCGCCGTATACGTACTGCACGGCCGTGCCACCGATGGCCGTCGTGTTGCCGGCCGCGTCATAGCCGCGTGCGGTACCGGCCACGCTGCTCAGGCGATGGCTGGTGGTCGGATAGCTGTAGGTCTGGGTAGTGGTATTGACCTTGGCGCTGAGGCGGTTCCCGGTGGCGTCGTAGGTATAGCCGTCGATCACCGTGTCGGTCGGGCCGTCCTTGAACGCGGTCAGCCGGCCCAGCGGGTCGTAGTCCAGCTTGATCACCGGCGCGGTGTTGCCGGGCGCGGTCAGCGCGCTGAGGTTGCCGACCGGGTCGAAGGCGAAGCCCACCGCCAGGCCATCGCTACGGGTGTCGTTGACCGCCAGCGGGCGATAGTCCTGGTCCAGCACGCGCTGCATCGGACGGCCGTTGCCGTAGGTCCACCCGGCCACCGGGCCGAACGGATAGTAGGTGGCCTGGTTCAGCAGTACCTGGCGCGTGCCGCCGGGCGGAGTCACGCCGACCTCGGTGGTCTGGCCCTGGGCGTTGCGCACATAGTCCACCACTGCCCCGTCCGGGTAGGTCAGGCGGCTCAGCTGCCCGGCCTTGGTGTAGGCGTAGCGGACCACGAACACCTTGCCGTTGGTGGTCTGCACCTTGCGCACCAGATCGCCGAAGCGGTCGTAGCAGTAGTCGGTGCTGCCGCTGCCGTCCTGCATCCGGGTGAGGCGGCCGACGCCGTAGATCTCGCCGCCGGCGCAGGTGGTCTGGCTGACATCGTAGGTGTAACTGACGTTGAGGCTGGTGGTCGGATAGGTGACCTGGGTCAGCCGGTTCAGCGCGTCATAGCCGTAGCTGGTCTTGATGTTGCGCGCATCGGTCTGGGTGGCGCGATTGCCGCCACTGTCGTAGGTGTAGGTGGTGCTGCCGGTGTCCGGGCTGGTGAGCTTGGTCAGGTCGCCAAGGCCGTTGTAGGCGTAGGTGGTGTCCAGGCCCTTGGGGTCGGTGACCTTGGTCAGGTTGTCCAGTGCGTCGTAGCCGAACTTGGTTTCGGCGGCGATGCCGCCCACGTCCTGCAGGGTGCGCGCCAGGCGGCTGAGCGGGTCGTAGTCGTTTTGGGTCACGTGACCGAGCGCGTCGGTGACGTTCTTGGTGTTGCCGTTGGCGTCGTAACCGAAGTCGGTCGGATCGCCCTGCGCAGTGGCCTGCGTCGCGAGTTGGCCAAGCTGGTTGTACACCCGAGAGAGGGTGCGCTTGAGCGTGCCCGAGGCGTCCTTGGTGTCCTCCTTGGACCGGTTGCCGGCATTGTCCAGGGTGTAGTGGATGGTGTTGCCGGCGTTGTCGGCGATATCGGTCAGCCGGTGCGCCGCATCGTAGGTGAAGCGGGTGAACGCACCATCGGGCTGGGTCACCTGCTTGACCAGACCAGTCGGCCAGTAGTCGATCGCGGTGATGCGATCGTCGCTCTCGCTGCTGTCGTCGGCTCCGCGCACCTTGCTGGCGGTCAGCCAACCGCGCGGGTGATAGGTGTAGTCGGTGACCACGCCATTGGCGTTTCTCGCCGACAGCACGCGGCCGGCGCCGTCGTAGGCCAGGTACTCTGTGACCTGGCCGACCGCATTGGTCACCTTCCACAGATCGCCCTTGCGGTGCGGGCAGGTGGTCGGGGACGTGGCGCAAGTGCTGTCGTCTGTGGCGTAGTAGGCGTACGTCACCTTGTCGGTGACGTCACTGCGCGGGCCATCCACCGAAGTCACCTGGCCAACCAATGGGCAGCGGCCTGCATCGACGTCGGCCTGCTCGCAGTAGGTCGTCGTAGAGGTACGGGTCGTACCAGTGGCGGGGTCGGTACGCGAAGCCGTGAGCGCCTGACCGCGCGTGTTGTAGGTCCAGCTCCACCTCGACACCAATGCATTCGACGCATCGTAGATGCGGCGCTCGGATGGCATCCTGAAATCGGCATGCCAGTCGGTCTGCTCCGTACGTTTCTGCCCGTCCGTATCGTTGGCCGCGCTGATCCTCTGGGTCAGCAGGCCGCGGCTGTCGTAGTCATCATCGGTCGTCACACCCTTGAAGTCGGTGAGCAGATCCGGGTATCCGTTGGCGTCGTAGCTGCGCTGGCTGACCTGCGAAGCTCCGCATTGGCTGCACAGCTGGTCAACCGCCGTCTGCTTGGCACGGCCCAGGGCGAACTCGTACGAATAGGTGACGACATTGCCCAGCGCGTCGGTCACCTGCGATTGCTGTGAGCCGAAGCTGATCGCCACATGGTCGATGTCGCTGTCCGCACCGCCGTGGCGACTTGCCACGGCGCGGCCCT
Organism: Xanthomonas sp. LMG 12462; assembly: GCF_009192885.1. Taxonomy (NCBI): domain Bacteria; kingdom Pseudomonadati; phylum Pseudomonadota; class Gammaproteobacteria; order Lysobacterales; family Lysobacteraceae; genus Xanthomonas; species Xanthomonas sp. LMG 12462. The sequence continues at coordinate 15,030 of NZ_NMPP01000043.1, forward strand.
GGCTGTCGTACTCCCAGTTTGCATAGGCCTGGCCGGATTCATCCACGATGCCGGTCAGCAGCAGCGGATCGTTGCTGTCGCCATAGACGTAGCTGAGGGTGGAGAACGCCGGCGTCGTGGCATCCGTGGTCTGGTACTGGACTTTGCTCAGGTTCTGCTGGACATAGACGTACTTCACCAGCCGCCCATCCGGCCGCTTGACTGAGGCCAACCGTTCATTGGAATAAGTGAACTGCAGCCGGCGGCCACGTACGTCGGTGACGTCCTGTAGCGCGCCGCCGCTGGTGTAGCGGAGAGTCAGAATGTCGCCATCGAGGTAAGCGATGCGCACCAGCTTCCCACTCATATCGAAGCGATAGCGGGTTTCGTCGGCACCCACGACGTCCCAGCCGGTCTGCGCCCCGCCTTGCATCACCGGCAGCAGGCGTTCCTGCACGTCCGCGTCGGGTTGCCACACGTCCTGCCCCTGGTTGACGAAGCGATAGCTGTCGCCGCTGGGCAGGTTGAGACGGCGCACCGGCGTGCTGCCCTCGTCAGCGGACGTCAGCGCAATCTGGAAGCTGTGCCTCCAGCGCGGCCCCAAGACGCTTCCCGGATTGGCATCGATGGCTACGCTGCTGTAGTGGCGCTGCAGCGACAGGTGACCAGATGCATCGCGCACATCGGTCTCGGTCTGGAGCTTGATACCGAGCGCCGCGTTGATCGGATTGCCCACCTGGATGGACCCGGTGGTCACGCTGCATTGGTTGTTCTTCCCTACGTCCCAGGGCTTCGTCGCCGCGCCGCCGCAATACTCAGCGATGATGTCGGGATTGTTGCAGTAGTAGGTGCCGAGACCGAAGTCTGCGTTGCCAGCGTCGGTGCGGCAGTTCTGCGTCCCCGGAATGGCCCCGGCATCCTGGAACAGCGCCGCGCATTCCCCCGGCACCTCGGCCCTGGCCGGCATCAGCGCCACGCAGCAGAGCATCCCCCACGTCCATGCAAATCGACCCATCATGTCGTCTCCCGTTCGTCCTTGCGGGCGGTCGAATGCGGCAACGCGGCATCCTTCCGGCGTCGGTCACTGGCGTTTGTGGGGCCAGCGAGCGGAGCCGACTCTAGACACCTTTCTGCTGCAAAGTGTTAAGAAGCAATTCAGAGCTGCGGCCAACGTGAGCGGCAGCGATGACGTGACCAAGCGGTCCGCCGCCCACGCTTTGAGCGGTGCAAAGTCCCATCGCACAACTTGCGTCAGCCCTGGCGCGGCGACACACAATGGGTTACCCGTACCCGCCCGAAGTAGGGGGAGTTGACCGACACGGTATGGGCGCACAAAAAAATGCGGCTCCCGAGGGAGCCGCCGTGAATTGCCGAACGTTCAGGCCACCAACTGGCGCGCGAGCGCCACTTCCACCGAATCACCGTCCTGGTTCAGCACGTCGAGCCCACTTTCCGGGATGTCTCCCGACGTGCTCTGCGCCACCATGATTTTTTGTGCCATCAACTGCAGGCACGCCATCTGTGATGACGCCGCGTAGCCCAGGAAGATCACCCGGATGTCCTGCTTCTGGCCGATGCGCCAGGACCGGCGCGCCGCCTGCTGCAGCGAATACACGTTGTAGCCGGACTGCATGAAGACGATCGTCGGAAAGTCCAGCAGATCGAGCCCGGTCTTCACCAGCTCCGGGTTGGTGATGAGGACATCGATGCCCCGGTCCACCTGCTCGGCGATCCAGTCCTCGCGGCGGCTGGCATCGACGGTAGCCCGCAGTACCGCGACTTTGAAGCCCTCCAGTTCGAGCAGGCGCTTCAACCGCGAAGTGGTGTCGCGCTTGCCGGTGTACGTCGTATAGACGAGCGTCTTCCGGCCCTGCTCCTTCTCCTGCCGGCAGATCTCGATCAGCTCCTGTTCCTTGGGCATGACCTCCATGTCGTGGAACTGGGACGGAACGAACGCGAGGGTGGCGCGCGTGCGGGGATGCACGACGTTCTCCGCGCGAAAGCACGTGTCCGGCCACGCCAGCAACGTGTTGAGGACCACCCCCAGCAGAGTGGTGTCGCGGCGGGCCAGTGCCTGCCGCAACTCGGTGGTGAGTCGCACGGACAGCGCCGCATAGGCGGCGGCCTGTGGCGGTGTCATCGGCACCTCTCGGAACTCTTCGTCGTACGGCGGGAGCGCATCGCTGCCGATGTCGCGCAGCTTCAGGAAGATCGTGAACGGCACGACGCAGCGCAGCACGCCCTTCGGACCGAAGCCAGGTGCCTTGACTGTGCGCACGCTGACCTTGTTGCCCTTGGCGGTCTTGTGCGCCGTGCCCGCGCTCTCGGAGTAGATGTCCTTGAGGACGCCGTGGTCGCGCATGAACGCCATGGCCGCTGAGGCCATGCTGCCGCTCTTGGAGGGGCGGTAGCCGTCTTCGATCATCCGCCCGGGCAGGGCGCGGAACAGCAGGTAGAACAGGTCATCGCCGTAGCCCCCCATCAGCGTGCCGGTGAGCTCCAGCGACTTGCGGCACTTCGATGCGAGCACACCCATGGCCTGGCCCTGGGCGCTGCCTCCGTTCTTGTACTCGTGCGCCTCGTCGGCGATGAGCAGATCGAACGTGCCGTTCGGCAGGTAGCGTTTGACGAACTCCGAAGGCTGGTAGCCGCCCTCGCCGAAGCCGAACTCCATGTTGGCCATCGCGCGTTCCATGCGCGTGGCCTGGCGGTCGGAGAACACCAGCTCCCCGTCGCCATCCATCAGGTTGATGAACTCATGGATGTTGTCGCCCAGCATCGAGGCCAGGAAGCCATCGCCGAACTTGCGCATCAGCTTCTGGGCCGTGACCTCGCCGATGGTGGGGATGCGCTTGAGCGCCTTCAGCACGGCCGAGGACTGGTCGCTGCCGGACAGGGTGCGAGGACGCATCAGCGTCCACAGGGGGGCGGCGCAGTGGCTGCACTTCCTGCGGTACTCCTCCGCTTCCAGCGCGACCGGGCTGACCGGTTCGCCGTCGAGGTCGGTGATGACCGTGCCGCAGTCCGGGCAGGCGGCCACGTGGCCGTGGCGCGTACGCCGGGCGACGAAGGTGGGCTTCCAGTGGAAGCCCATCCGCATCCGCACCCGGCCCAGCACGAAGAACTCCTGGCCGCCGGGCTGCGCGCCCAGTTGCTCGCGCAGCTTGATGAGCTTGACCAGCGTATCGGGGCCGTTGAGCACCCAGACCTTGGCGCCTGCCACGGTTTCGAGGATTTCGCGGCGCCACTTGTAGACCAGGTGTGGCGGCGACAGGACCAGCGTGCGGCGGTAGCCTTCGGCGTGCAGCACGGCCGCGGTGGCGATACCCACCGTGGTCTTGCCGCAGCCCATCTCGCCGTTGATGAACGCGGCGCGCTCGCCGCGGTCGATCAGCAGCTCGACGGCCGCGTGGACGACTTCCGCCTGGGCGGGGAAGAGGCGGCGCTTGAGGCTCGCGATGACGCGCTCGCGGTGCGCTCTCGGCTTGCCGGCATAGACCGGCGGGTTGGCGCGATTGAGCGATTCGAGGAGCTCGTCGCCGAATTCTGAGACGAACTCGGTGAGGCTCAGGGACAGGGCGGGTTCCGCATCGAGCAGTTCGCCCTGCACGGGCTCCGCATCGGCGGTGGTTTTCAGATCGAGAGACATGGTGATGCTCCAAAGCAATGGGGCATGCACCTCCCCCATGGGGCGATGGCATGCCCCGGGGTGGGAAGAAGACTCGGCTCGTGGCCGAGGGGATCAGAAGCTGCAGGCGCTCGCGGCCTGCGGGAAACGCCTGCAGGTCAGGTCACGGCCCGTTCCTCGGGCAGTTGCACGACGGTCTTGCCGTGGTCCCCGCTGGTGATGACGATCAGCGACAGCCGCGGCGTGATCGGAAACCGCGAGGTCATCGGAGCGCCGCATTCCAGTGCCATGTCGTTGGCCTGTCGCTCGGCTTCGCCCATCTGGCCCCAGTCGCCACGCACATGGCGCTGGACATACGGCAGCGGGTCGATGAGGCCATTGCTCGCGAGCCAACGCACTTGATCGCTCATTTGCAGCGTGCCAGGGATGAACAGCGGTTGCGTGCTCGGCTTGCGCCGCTGGAACAGTGGAAACATGGTGGTTCTCCTTCTGTAGTTGATGAGAACGGCGGGGCTCAGCGGATGGTCAGTACCTCGCCCAGCGTGGGAGAGCCTGGGGTCATGTCCCAGGCCCGGATCACCGGCACGAACCTGTCGGTGAGGATGCGCGTCTCGGCGATCGAGCCGTCTTCGCGTTCTGTGAACTCGCGTTGCAGCGCCTTGTCCTTGTGCGTGTCGCCCTTGACGATCAGCACGCGGCCCGCCTTGGAGCGCACCACGCCCGAGATCGCACCGGCGGCCAGCGCCAGGGCGAGATGCCACGGAGACAAGGCACGCGCTGGCGGGCGCGGCGACTGCTGCGCGGCGCCCAGGTGCGTATCGAGCATCGGCCAGAGGCCGCGCAGCCGGCCGACTTCGTCGGCGAACTGCTCGGGCTCCATGGTCACGCGGAAGAAGTGCTCCGGTGGCGACACACTCGCGGGAACGATGTAAGGCATGAACGGCCATTCGCTGGGCAGTTCATCGGGGATCACCTCGCCGTGCCCGACCTGCAGCAGAAGGGTGCGTGCGGCGGCTGCCGCATCGCCAGCCAGGTCGCGCTGCCGGATGCGCCGGCCGAAGATCACCACCTGCTTGAACTGCGTGTCCACCGCTCGGTAGATCCGCAAGTCGGCATAGTGGCGCGTGAGCCAGCCGACCAGCTCCGCGTCCAGCACGTAGCCCGGAACGATGAAGACGAGCACGCCGCCGTATTGCAGCAGCGGCAGGGTGCGCTGGTAGAACAGCTTTTCGAGGCGGGCGCGGCCCTGGCCCTGGTAGCCGATGTTTCCGTTCACGTCCTTGGCGAGGTCGCCGTAGGGCGGGTTCAGCCACAGCAGCCCGAAAGCCTGCCTGGAGATCATCGTGTCCATCAGGTCGGCGTGCAGGCAGTGATCGACCAGGCCGCGGGCATGGCGTGCCCGCTCCGCGTCGAAATCGACCGCATACGCCTGAGTGCGCTCGCTCCCGAGGGCGCGGCCGACCTCGGCGAGGGCGGCGCCTTCGCCTGCGCAGGGATCGAGGATGCACATCGGCCCGTTGCCGGGTACCAGTGCCTGGAGGGCTCTTTCGAGCGTGGATTCGTCGGTGGGGAAGTACCCGTTCTTGATGAAGTTGCGGGCAAGCCGCGCGAACATGAGCGCCATGGAATGCTCCTTGGGATGGATGAAGGAATGCGGTCGTGCCGGCGGTTTTGCCGCCAGCACGACCGATGCGGAACTCAGGCCACCGCGTCGAGCGACAGCTGTGGCGCCCGTCCGATGGACTGCGGCAGACGCCGCGGCTCGACGCACAGAACTCCGCTGCGGATCAGGCCGCCGAGGGCCTGGGTGAGGACCGGAACGTCGATCGCGAGCCGATGGCCTTCGAGGGGCCCCAGGGCGAAGGGGAGGGGCGCCAGCATGTCCTCGCCCCGCAGCAGATCGAGTACCGGCTCACTCCAGTGGTCAAGCAGCGGCAGCGGGCAGGTATCGCGCACGAGCGACCAGAGACGGTCCAGCGTGCAGTGGCTGTCCTTCGGCAGCACGGCCAGGGCGCTGGCGTTTGCCTTGTCAGGCCTGACGCAGCGCCGGTCGAACAGCCACACGTTGGACAGGGAGCCGAAGAGCGTTCTCCGGTAGGCGCGGGTCATGCGCTTTTCCAGGCGATCCACGTTGCCGACAAACACCGGAACGCTGCCGCCCTCGGTTGTGATGACGTGGAACTGCTGCAGTCCCTGCTCGTCGCGGCCCAGGGTCAGGCGAGCGAGAAACTGCTGGACGGCCGTGTCGCGGGCCCAGATCGAGAGGAAGACGAGACCGCCCTGCTCGTCGCCAACGCACGCGTCGGCCATGACATCGGGGCATTCGTCGATGCGGTAGAGCGGGGAAGATCGGGAATCGGTGGTGGGCATGGTGATGTCCTCGGATAGGCGGGGACAGCACTGCCCGGTGGGGCGAGTGCAGCCCCCTGGGGTGGAGTGATGGCGTTCAGGCTGGCTCGAATCGCCGGCTGTACGGGTTGAAGCGCAGCACGTCGCCGGCTGCGGTGATGGGCGTGAAGCCGTCGAGGTAGATGTTGCCCAGGTACTGCGCGCGATAGGTCAGTGCCTGCCGCGCCTGGTCCTCGGTCAGACCGTTGGCGACGAAGTGCTCCAGGAGCTCTTCATCGGCGGAGGTCTCGTCGTTGGAGAGTTGCCCTTCGACGAAAGCCAGCAACGTCCGAGAGAGCGTTGAAAGAATCGGGTCCATGTCGGTTCCTCCCGGCTCAGGACACCAGAACCGCGACGGATGGCGCGGATGCGGTAGGGGTTCGCCGCCGTGCGTGGTAGGCGCGAACGCCTGCGCGCCAGTCGGCGGACTGCTCCGGCGCGAGGTCCAGATAGGACAGCGGGCACGAGTAGTAGTACGGGTGCATGGACTCGTCCAGCGGCTTGTGGCCCCACTGGCCACCGCTGCGTTCGAGAAGATCGCAGCGGATGTAGCGCAGGGATTGGCCTGCCGCCAGGTCATGATGTACGCCTTCGGCCTTGGCGGTCATTTCGACCACGGACCACAGCACGTTGCCGCGCAGAGCGTGAGCGATGACGTTCACGCTAGCGCGCTCCGTCTCTTTCGGAGCGATCAGTTCGGCGATCAGTTCAGACCGCGATCGGGGGGAGAAATACCAGCCCATGAGGGGCCTCCTGAAGAATGGAGCCGGACGCCTCCCAAAGGAGAGGCGCACCCGGCGGTTGGATGGGAAGCACCGCGGGTGCGGTGCGGGCGATCACGCGGCCTGGGTCACCGCGGAGCGGCTCCAGACCTGTGCCTTGATGTCCAGCACGTAGCCCAGCTCGCCCAGGCGGGCGATCTGCGCACGCAAGGTGCGCCGGTCGATGGTCGAATCGAGCTTCACGCCGTCCTGCAGCGGCCAAAGCAGGCCGAACAGCGCCGCGTCCTCGTTCTCAGGCGCACCCTGCGCCTGGCTGGCTGCGCTGTGTGCGGAAGAGGGCGTCTCCACGCCGAACGGTGTGGTATCGATCAGGGGATCCGCCGATGCCTGCGACATCGCGGCGCCAATGGACGGCGTCGCGGGCTTGGCTGGCGTTGCCGGAGTCGGCTGGCGTGCGGCGGAAGCAGTGCCCTGTTCTTCATCGAGGGGATCGACGTCCTGCGTGGCAAAGCTGCGCGCCTCGTCACGGCTCAGCTTGTCGATGCCGTGGAGCGTCATGCCGTCCAAGTTGGCGCGAATCTCGAACCGCATGCCGTCGCCAACGGGATAGGACTTGGGAAAGATGTAGCGGATGACGAACTCTCCGTCGTAGCGTCCCTCGGGGTACTGTTCCAGTTCCGCATCCTTGACCGCGAAAACGCCCAGGTGCGTGGTGAGCCGTCCGACGGTGAACGGACCATTGCGGCCGCGAATCGTGCGCAGCGTCAGCTGGCCCGGAACGATGATGGGCGAGGGCGCCGGGCGCTCGCCGGGTGTGGTGGTGTCCATGGTGATGTCCTTGCGTTCGCTCGGGAGAAGATGGGCGGGGCCCCGTGCGGGGCCCTGCCGGAGTCAGAACGACTCGATCGCTTCCGGCTCTCGTTCCTGCTCCTCGCTCACGGGCTCGCGTTCGGCGGGCTCGGGGGCTTGGACGGATGTCGAGTCGGAGGCGCCCTCGGCTTGGGACGCGGAGGCGTCCTCGGCCGGCGGCGCGTCGGGAGCCGGCGCGGCCAGCGGATAGACCTTCTGCCCATCGATCTTGATGAGCCCGATGTGGACCAGGTTGGCCTCCAGGGAAGCGGCGGCCTCACCGGCGCGTTCCCCCTTGGTGCGGAGGTACGCATCGATCTTCATGTCGTTCAGGAGGAACGAGATGAGCACCTTGCGTTCGGCCTCCACGGCCTGCACGCAACGCCGTACCAGGTGGGCTGCGGATTCCGTCTTCACCTTCGCCTCGATGTACCGGTACTCGGGCTCGTCGGTCGGCCCGGCCAGCGCCGCGATGCAGCAGGCGAGGAACGGATCTCCGTCCTTCGGACGGACGTCCTCGGGCCTGTTGAGATAGCCAATGCCGCGGGTGATGAGCTCGTGTGTTTCGATGCGCATGAACTCGCCGCGATCGACCAGATCGGCCTTCAGCAGACGGCCCTTGAGGCCCGCCGCCGCTTCGCCCTTGCGCTCCCCTTCAGTGCGGATGAACGGATCGGGCCAGAGGTCGCCGATGCGGAAGCGGACCAGAGGCCGCTTCCGGCGGTCGTCCACGCACATGTAGCTTTCGACCAGTTCCTTGGCCTTGGCGCCGGAGACCTTCAGATCGAAGGTGCGGTAGATCGGGTCCCTTGCGCGACCGATCAACGCGTCGATCTTGCATGCGAGGAAGGGCTGCGCGCGGCGACCGCCGCGAACCGGAACCTCGCGGACGTTCTTCAAGTACCCGATGCCCGAGGTGTGGAGATCGAAGTAGGACTTCGCGTTGGATGACGATGAGGTAGTCATGGTGGTGCTCCATTGGATGAAGCGGAGACACACCGACCCCATCGTGCGGGGAGAGGTGCGTAACCCCGCGGTGGGTTGAACAGGCGGATGCATCGCCACCGGAAACCGGTGGCCGTTCGCGCGATGGATGCGATGCGAACTGGTTCGGTCACGCAGCCTGGCGGCTGCGCGCAACCTCGATGACCGAGGGTTGCCTGGCATGTCGCCAACTTCTGTCGGCAGGCATGCGCGGAGCGTCCTGCGTTCCGCCTCGCACTGCCAGCCAGAACCCGTACCGCTGTGCGACCGCATTGAGCAAAAAAAAGCCCCCGTATGGCGGGGGCTGGGGACCAGATGAGGCTCAGTGGTGAAACAGCGTGCCTGCCGGGACAGGTCGTACCGTCAGCGGGCTGGGCTCCGCCGACAACTCCAGATCGAAATTGCCGTACAGGATGCATGCAAATACGACATTTCGGGGGTCGAACGCCCTGCAGACGGGGGCGGTGCCCAGTGTGTCGCAGGCCCGCCCCCACCAGTGCTCGAAAGCATTCACCCGCGGGTCGCAGCCAAGCGCGTACGCGATCGGAGTGAGGTATCCGCGAGAGTGCGGCGGACTGCATGCGGCATGCCAGTACACGCCGTCACCCCGCTGCAGGACGACCGGGCAGCGCTCCCGGATGGCTTCGGCGAGGACTGGGCGCAGCTCGACGCCTCGGAAGCGAAGAGGCATGTCATTCCTCTCCCCGGTCAACGAGGTCTTCCATCAACTTCCAGATGGCGGCGCGCTGCACCTGATCGCGCTGGACCGCGTCTCGGATGCCGGCTAGTAGCCGCAGCGCTTCGCGCGCAACGATGATCCCTGCGCTGGCGAAGTCTTTGCTCGACAGGGCGCTGCGGATCAGAGGGCCTAGTTGCAGTGCGTCGCTGGACGCACTGTCCAATGCGAACTCGCGGCTCATGTAGTGGCCCGCGCCACCGAACTCGAACAGACGAAGCTTGTCGAACCGGCAGCTGCCTTCGAAGCGGATCTCACGAAGGTGGTGCCCGTCATCGAAGCACGTGGCGAGCAGGAACAGGTCCTTCAGATCGGCGGCGTCCCCGAAGTCGTCCCGCTGGATCATGGAATCCAGCGCCGTGTTGCGGTCGGCGCAGAAGTGGTCGCTGAGCACCTGCAGCACCTCACCGATCGGCGTGAGGGTGTCCGGTGATGGGATGAGGGCGAGCGACCTTGCCAGGTCGGTCAGCGTCTCGCGCAGATCGTCCCAGCTGGGGGAACTGTCGGACCGGAGGGCGATGTACGCCTCGCCGTTGCCGGGATAATCGGCATCCACCCGGAACTCGCTGAACAGCGCACGGATGACCGGAGTAACTTGGTTGAGAACGAGGACACCGGTGGCCTCGTAGTAGTTGTTCGCCATAGCGTGGCTCCTGGAAAGATCGCGGAGCCAGCCCCTGCGGACATGGCTATCCGCGAGGTGGACTGGAATCGGGGCACACCGGCCCGTCGAGCGGGAAAAGGTGCAAAGCCCCGCGCTGGGTTGAGTGGAAAGATGCATGCGCCCCCGAGGAATCGGAGGCCGTTCGCGAAGTGATGCGAAGCGAACTGGTCCGGCCACGCAGCGGGCGCTACGCGCAACCTCGAAGACCGGGGGTTGCCGGGCATGTCGCCGACATCTGTCGGCAGGCATGCACGGAGCGTCCTGCGGATCGCGTCGGCGAGCCAGCCTCAACGCGATCGACCAGCAGCCGCATTGCCGCAAAGAAAAAGCCCCCGCTTGGCGGGGGGTGGGAGGCAGAGCGAACTCAGTGCGTGCCTTCGGAGAGAACGGCCAGCATCGTGAGCTGCTCGGGTGTGGCAGACAGTTCGAGGTCATACCCGCCGGCCAGAACCTTTGCGAACACACCATCGTCCGGGTCGATGTGCTCAGCGAAGTCGTCGCCGCCTAGTTCAACATTCGCCGTGTGCCACCAGTCATCGAACGGGTCGGTGTTCGGATTGCAGCCCACCGCGTACGCGATCAGCTTCTGGCGGCCATCGCTGGTGCGAGCACCGCGCGCGGCGAGCCAGTACACGCCGTGGTCCTTCACCAAGACGATCTTGCAGCGTTGAGCGGCGGCTTCCGCGAGCACGAGGCGCAGATCGGCGCCCTTGAAACGAAGAGACATGATGTTCTTCTGAAAAGCGAATTTGAAAAGCTAACGTTGATCCGATGCTTCACGCCGATGAGCACGTCCTCGCTGGCAGCGGTGTGACGCGGATGCGACGCCAACTGCCATCGTCGAGGCGCGATTCCAGTACGCTTCCGAGCTCTTCGAAGTACACGTCTTCGACACGGTCAATGGGCTGGCCCACGGGAAGAAACTCGATCACGTAGGCGTCTGCGCCGCGGTCGTACAGGATGCGCAGGCCGCCATCGAACTTCGCCGCCGAGACCGTGAAGGTGATGGTCGGAGGCGTCTTGCAGATGTCCGACGGCTTCGGGTCCACCCAACTGAAAACCTTGGCACCTGCATCGACGAGCATGTGCGTGATGCGGCGGAAGCCGTCAGGCGCCGGAAGCTCCTCCAGTTGTTCGATCAGTGCGGCGAGCTCGGGGCATTGTGGTTTCGGGATGGGCAGCCTGGCGTGGGCGATGCCGAGCACCATCGTTTCCGAGACGAACTCGGTGCCGTCCGCCGTCCGTTCCGTCCGCCGCTCCGGTGTATCCGCACGTAGGCCGTCGAACCGGCGCCTTGCGTACGGCTCGACCAGCACATTGGCGCCCTCGTCGGGGTCCTTGGTGACCAGCGACCGGTCCAGTACGGCGAACTCGGCGCGGCCCGTCTTAACGACGATGGCCTCGGCCGTCTTGGCGACGACCTTGCCTTCGAATGGTGTGGGATCGAAGGTGATGCCGAGGGAAGAGGGCCTCGGCACGCCGTCGAGGATGCAGTAGGTGAACCTGCGCACGTTCGAGGGGATATGTGACCGCACCAGGGCGGGCATCTGGGCGCGAAGAATGGTGGGATCCATGGAAAGCTCCTTGATGAAGCACAAGGGGCTTCCCTCAAGGGAAAGGCTCCCTTGTGGGTGGACAGAAAAACGGGCGCACAGGGCGCCCGGTGAGGAAGGCGAGGACCGCACGGCGAGCCGTGGAGGTGCCTCGTGGCCAGGACCCTGGCCGGCGTGGACTTACCAGCCCACGTAGTTCAGCAGCAGATCGGCGATGACCTGTCTGCTTTGCAGATCGAGTCCCCCGAAATCGGCGAGGCCCTCGAACCGGCATTGGCGCAGCATGGCTGCACCTTCGCGAGCGTTGTAGAAGCTCACCATGGCGGAAAGAAACATCCGCTGGCCGCTGCTCAGCACGCGCAGTGCTTCGCCGATGGCGAGCAGGTTCGGCCTCAGCTCCCACTTAGTCGTGGCGTTTTGCAAGCCTTCGCGCGTGCCGTCGCCGAACCAACCCGGACCGGCAATCTCGACACCGCGCTTCCAGGCTTGGAAGAACGCTTCAGGTGCAGCAGCGAAGTGGATCTGTTCGCGCACGAACAGATCGGCCACTTCAGGGGGAAGAGTCAGGTTCATGATGGAATCCTTCACTGGATCAGGGGTTGGGCAACTGGGACCATCCACCGCGCTCCAGAGCGCGCTGGGCTGCTTTTTCGCTGCGGAAGTACTCGCTTGATTCACGGGATACGGGACCGTCGAGGTCGCGCGTGCCGATGTAATGGCCGGCGGCGCTGTGCAGCACCTCCAGGGGCAGCAACTTGCCGGCGTAGTGCAGGGCCAGGTGGCCGACGACAGATGGCGTTGGCATGGGCAGATCCTTATGGATGCGCGAGGCGCCACGGCCCAGTGCGGGCAGAGGCTCCCGCAGGACGTGGATGAAAGTGCATCGACGCCACGAGGGCGCTCGTCCGCGGACCGATGCGAAGCGGACTGGTGGATCGCGCGGGATGTGTCCCGCGGCAGCCCAGAGATCCAGGCTGCTGGCATGGCGCTGACGGCGTCAGCTACACATGCGTCCAGCATCCCGCCCCGATGCCAGGCGGTGGTCCGCCAATCCGATGCGGCCGCAGACCGTATTGCGGGCAAAAAAAAGCCCCGCATCGGAATGCGGGGCTTGGGGTGGGTGGGTAGAACTTGCGGAGAGAAACTAGGCCGGTTGCAACCGCGCGATGTGGGGGTGCTCGCGGTGTTCGGCCTGCCATAGGTCGTAGGCCGCCTGTTCGGCCAGGTATTGACGGGCGCTGCCCAGGCCCGCCAGTTCGAGCCGGTGGGCGAGGTCCGCGCTGATGGCCGCCCGGCCGTTCAGCACCGTGGAGAGCTGCCCGCGGGAATAGCAGATGTGCCGGGCCAGGGCCGACACCGACAGACGGGCTGCGGGAAGCACGTCTTCGCGCAACGCTTCACCCGGATGGGGAGGATTGTGCATAGCCACGAAGGCCTCCTGCTCAGTGATAGTCAAGGTAATCGACCAACTCCACGTCGGAGCTGTCGAAGCGAAAAATCACGCGCCAGTTACCGGAGACGCTGACCGACCAGTGGCCGGCGAGCTTCCCCTTCAAGGGATGCAGCCGGTTGCCGGGACGATCCATGTCGGACGGGATTCTGGCGACGTCTAGGGAGGCTAGGAGGCGCCGCAGGCGGGCGACGTGATCGGCGCGAACGCCGGACGCATCTCCTCGCTGGTGCAGTGCCCGAAGTCCCTTGTGCCGGAAGGACCGGATCACGACGGACGAAGTGTAAGGTGATGCCTTACACCCTGCAAGGGTTGCAGTTCGAGGGGCATGGGTGGTTCTCCTGTGAAGAAGGCTTTCCTGTGAACACTTGCGGAATGGACGGATCGGGTCGATTGGCCCGGCTGAGATGGGGCATCGACGCTGCCAGAGCGCCTGTCCGCGGACCGATGCGAGGCGGACTGGTGGATCGCGCGGGACGAATCCCGCTGCAGCCCTGAGATCCAGGCTGCTGGCATGGCGCTGACGGCGTCAGCTACACAGGCGTCCAGCATCCCGCCCTGATGCCGGGCAGTGGTCGTCCAATCCGATGCGGCCCTGTACCGCATTCCGGGCAAAAAAAAGGCCCCGCACCGGAGTGCGGGGCCTGCGTGGCGTGGTTATGGATCGACAGCTAGGAGGAGGTGACCGATGCCAACTTGCCTTCCGCATCGAAGGCGAGCCTCACGCTGGCACCTGCCAGTTTGGCCTGGGCTTTGAAGCGCAGCGCGTCAGGAAGCAAGGCTTCGACCACATGGTGCGGCGACGAGGAACTGCCCACGGCGATGAAGGTCCGGATGGTCTCTTCATCGTTGTCTTCGAGCTCCTCGTCGTAACGATCGTCCACGGTGTAGTCGCTGACCAGGCGCGTGACGCTGCCTGCCTCCGTGGTGACGTACAGCGTGCCATCCTTGCGGAGGGCTGGGACATCGTAGAGCTTGCTGCCTTCGAGAAGCCCGACCTGCAGCGAGTTGACGAGCTCCAGCGCGACCTCCCAGTCGGCCAAGCCTGGATGCTCAACCCGATGCCGTGATGCACCGACGTTGACCGCGATCTGTTCCGCGCTGAGCGGACGTGCCAGACGAAGAAGCCAGTGACCTGCATCCAAGTTGAGTTGTTCCAGCAAATAGGCGTCCGCCGCCTGCAGGTACACCTCAGACAAAAGCACATCGCCATCATCGTCTTCGATCCGCCAGACCCCGGCTTCCGACATGGCCTCTGCGGAAGTCACCCCATCGTCACCGTAATGTTCCCAATACCGGCAAACCCCGGCTGGCTGATCTTTCCAGTTGCGAAACCAGGCACGCGGCACGAAGGGAACATCGTTGAGGAGGTCGGCGTTGGAGGAAATGACGCATGCGTCGGCATACCACTCGGCGAACTCGTGACCGGCGAGTTCGGCCTTCGCGTCCATCAAGGCTTGGCGGTAGGCTTGATTCACAGCCGCCTGGATACGAGGAATATCGCTGGTTTCGTTGAGCAGATGCTGGCGATCAGGGAGCTTGGCGACCATGTCGTCGGGAAGCAGGACCACCTGCTTCGGCGCATGCGAACTTCCTGCTTGGATAGGCAACCCCTGAAGGAAGCATCGCCACTGGTTCGTGGCGCCATGCAAGTCGATCAATACCTTGCCCATGGACGTTTCACGCCATCGAAGATCGGGCTTTGCCAGGGGCCTGGGGACTTCGACATCATTGACGTACACGCTGACCGGGAATGCCTCGCACAGTCGCCGCATTTCCGAGCGCACCCAGTCCGTCAGAAAGACGTGGCGATCTGGTGAGCGTACGCCGTCGAGCTGGATCTGCGTGCCCTGCCAGGTGCCCTCGGCCGAGAGAACCTCGATCGGCTCTCCGGCAAGGATGTCGGCGGTTCGTGCGGAAAAGGTCTTGCCGCGTGACCGCACCGTCAGCCGTTCGGCGAAGTACAGCGTGGCGAGCGCTCCCATGCCGAAGGCGTTCTCACGCTCCCTGATGGACCGCTTCCAGCCTGATTCGGCGATGTGGATGAGCGATTGGAGGTCTTCGATGCCGCTGCCATTGTCGTGGATGGCAAAGCAGTCGTCGGTAACGTAGATCCGGATCTCGCTCGCCTGGGCGCGGCGGGCGTTCTGGAGCAGTTCTCCCAGCATCGAGCGCTGGTTGAAGGCATGCCGCAGGTTGGCGATCAGGCGTTGCTGATTGGTCTGAAGTCGAATGGTGGTCATGGTTGGCTCCTTGGATGGAGTGCGCCTTGGCGCACGCAGGCGCACGCCCGTCCGCTTGCATGAGCGGGCGAACAGGACGTTGGCGGGTAGAGACGAAGTGGGCAGAGTCGCCCGGAGAAGGGTTTGCATCAACGCCCGGGGAAGGGCGTGTGTCCGCAGGATTGATGCAAGGCGGACTGGCGGATCGCGCGGGTGAAGCTCCGCGGCAGCCCAGGGATCCTGGCTGCTGGCAGGGTGCTGGCGACGTCTGCCGTCAGCGGTTCCTACCGTCAGGATCTCTTGCGAGAGCGTCCATATGCATCGGCAATCGGAAACTGGATCTTTCGCAAATCTGGACGTGCCCCTCCTCCGGCATGTGGCCTGCGCGTGCGGGTGGAGGGGGCGTGCCGGACCTTCCTGGCCACGAGGCTGAAGACTTGTGTCGCGGACCGAGCGGCTTTGTGACGTAGTATTGCAGGGCAGACTCTGCTCGCGGTCGCCGCGACGAAGCGCTACTACCTCGTTGAAGCTCAGGAAAGACTAACTGCGCTTAGCCTAGAGCCTTTGCAAATAATGAATCCATTGCTTCAAGCATTTCTACGAAGCTAGCCTGGAGAGACTGATGGCAGAGGCGGGAGGACCGGCCACACAGGCGGGCATAAGATATCAGAGCCAAGTCGCAGCCCTTTATCTCGGACGAATGATCGATCCGCGAGAGCGGCCGCAGCGTGACCAACCAGTCGCGGTCCGCATTGAAGCGCCGTCGAAGGTAGACGACTTTGTAGTTCGATTCGCGGGTGGTTCCCGCCGGTTCTTCCAAGTCAAGTTGTCCTTGCAGGCAAAGGGGACTGCTTGGACGCAACTATGGTCTGCCTTCTATAGCCAGATCGACAGCGACTTCACCCCAGATGATCGCCTTGAGCTTGTTCTTGGGGAGCCGTCCCTGCTCGCTACAAACCTTCGCGGTTTAGCTGAACGCTGCACCGACTCCGACGTTTCTGAGTGGAAGGGCAGGCTGAACGATGATCAACGTGGGGTTCTTTCCTCGATTGAGAGGGTCTTAGCCCGTCCCGTCGAAGACTTGTGGGGGATTTTTCGGTCTCTCGATGTGACCGTGTTGGTTGCCGAACATGTGGAGCGCGACCATGTTCCCCACTGGATGCCGCTTTCATCGGTGCCACCAGCGCGGGTCTTTCGAGCTCTTTTTGAAATCGCGCTGGAGGGCGCCGCTGTACGTGCAAGCTTTGATGGACCGACGCTATACGAGCGCCTGCGTGTTGATGCCGGTATCATGGTTGAAAATCCGTCGAACTGGGGAAGTGATAAGTATCGGGATACGATCTGCTCGCTTTCCACAATTGAAGTTCCAGGTACAAGTTTCAAACAGCCTCCCGGTGCGGCCTACTTGTGGCCTAGATGCGTGGAGTATCGAACTGAACATGCTCCGGATTTTGATGATGACTTCGCTAGCTGGCGGTATCTTGGACGCGTAAATGAAGTAGAGGTGGAGAGTTTTCCAAGTGCTGATTTAAATGCTTTGGTTGTAGTCGCTGGTCCAGGATTTGGAAAGACAACCCTAGTTCATGCGCTGGCGAAAAAGACAGCTTTGGGAGGCCTTCTGCCGGTTGTCCTTTCAATTCCAAAGCTTGCTGATTCTGAACTTCCGATTGCGACATATCTTTCAGAGCGCATAAACAGCGAATTTGGAGTTGGCGTAGATTGGCAAGCGGCAGCAAGAGCAGGTCAGTTGGTACTTTTTCTCGATGGTCTGGACGAGGTTTCAAGCGAAAGACGGGTGCTTTTTTTAGAGCGATTAAAGGTGTACCGTAGTGGACATCCCGGCGTCCCGTGGCTCCTCACTGTTCGCGATGCCAGCGCGCTGGTTCCTCCGGGGGGTGCGAAAGTGGTGGAGATTGCGTCTCTGCGCGATTCGGATCTGCCACGATACGTGGAATTCTACAGACCCGGCGAGCATGCCATCGCGTCGGCATTGCTCACTCGAGTATTCGCGCGTCCCGAGCTTGCGCAAATGGTGCGTATTCCCATCTTCCTTGCTCTGATGCTTGTTCTGCATCTCGAAGAAAAGGACTTGCGCCGAAGCGATCTGCTTGACTCCTATCTCGAGATATTGTTTCGTCCCTCTGAGTACAAGGTCGCACAACTGGATGGGCTAGACACAGAAGCTCTACGGAGAGTTGTCGAGCATGCGGCTTTCGAGGCGCTGGAAACAGACAACATCGGAATCAGTGTCCGGCAGTTTGAGCTACACGTGAAAGCGGTAGATCAGGGGCTACGGACGGACGACGTTCGTGATGCGTTGGTGCGCCGTGGTTTGCTTCGGCGGGATGGCTTAGCCAGATTGAGCTTCCCATTCCCCATCATCCAAGAGTACTTGGCTTCCGGAGAGCTACTCCGGCATCACAGTGATCAACTGGTGCAGCGGCTTTCGATGATCGTGAGGCGGCCATGGGCTCAGGCTGTCCAGTTTGCTCTGGAGCGACATCCGACGCCGACTGCGGTCATCGAAGAAGTTCTTGGACGCCCAGATGACGTATTCCACACGGGTCTCAGGCTTCTCGGAAGATGCCTGTCAAACGGTATGCCTGCGTCTTCTCAGCATCGGTATATGGTAGGTGAACGCCTCGCCGAACTTTGGGGTGGCCTCGCTTGGCGGACGAATTTATTAGTGGATGGGATTATTGTTGACGCATTTTCCAATCCACTGCATCCCTTGGTTCGCGCGAGGTTAAGCGAGCGTAATTTAATTCACCATGGATCTGGGCGAGTGTTGGCAGTGGTTCGCGACTCTGAACTCTCGAAAGAGGTCCTTGAAAAGCTATTGGGGGGGAGGATCGACAGTCTACTTAATTTGGCGGAAATTCAGTCCGAGGTGGATCGCCTGGGATCTATTGCATTCGGAATGTACATCCGCCGCGCCAGGTGTGAGCCAAGATCCGATGCGGAAAATGGCGCAATCTCATGTCTGATCGGCCATTTGCAGAGAGGCAGAGTGCCCATTGAAGACGCATTGTCCGCAGCGAATGACGCGACTCTGGCGCTTGAGGTTCGCTTGGCAGCAAGGACGCACGCAGCGGTGCCGCTGGATTACTTTTCAGAGAACCTCATCCGGCAAGCGCTTGCTAAGTCTGGGTTTTTCAGCTATCACGCCGCGGCGCTCGCGATGGGAAATCCTGCTGTGGACGTGCGGTCAATTTTGCGTCTAGTTAAAGAGCCATCAGTTCTGGCGGAAAATGCTCCGCGAGTGCTTTCGCATCTCATTGAATACTGGTTTGCAGCCGGCCTGGGCGAACGCGTGTCGGAACTATTAACCACAAAAGGCGCAGCTCCGTGGATGCAGGTGCTTGCTTTGCAGCATGCTGTGACCAAGGGACAGGTGGGTGCATTCGATGAGTTGCTTTCTCGAATGCCGACTATGTCGATTGAAACCATGGCGGATACCATTGTTCTTTTAGGGCACGTGCCCAGCCGCTCAAAAGCGCAGGCTTTGGTGGCTTTTTTGAGTGGTCGTGACTGGAGTGCTGAAGAACGCCTTCGCCTCGCAAGCTCGCTAATAACTGGTCTGATGTGGCGAGTTCATAGGCCCGGCGGCGCTAGTGCGATAGATCCGATTCCTCGTCATCCAGGGCGAACTGCATCGGTCTCGCTTTTAAAAGATTGGATTTTTCGAACCGACTATGAGCCGTGGGACCATCTTCGGTTGGTCGTTAGCGGAGTCGAAATAGGGATTCCGGACGCTATTGATCTACTGCGTGCCGCCCTGGAGAAGGCCATGGTAGCGCCGACCACAGAGAGGCTCAACGATGAGTCGGCCGCTGGCCGAGCATTGGAGACATTGCAAGCGCATGGTGTAGGAGCCTCCGTGGAGGAGCTGGAGTTGATTGCAGCGACGGCTACGTACAACCTTTGTAATAGCGCCGTCGGGCTGATAGCAAGAGCCGGATCAATGTCTGCGGTTGATGCATTGCTTCGCCTTTACGGCCGGGTTGCGTCTGATGCGCAGAAAGCTCTGCTTGAGGCTCTGGAACCCTTAGCTGGAAGAATGGGGCTGCGTATCACCATGACTGGCGGCAACCTGGTATCCACGCCTTTGTAAAGGTGTGCGCCTCGGCGCACCGCGCTTCATGGCGGTGCCTCCTGGAGATGCTTCAACTGCGCAGTTCCGCAGTATCCTCTTGCCGCGCTCACCCCCGAGTCTTCCGCGCCAGCCGCTTCTCCTCGCGGCGGTGACTTGGTTCCGGGAGCCGTCGTCGCTCACCGGTCTCCAGTTCGCGCACAACACGCCCAACGCTCCACCGAACGCATCGCTGATCCCTGTGAGCGGAAGTAGGCATGTGGGTAGCTGGCGGTCCTTTCGTTGTGCCGATTGACGTTCGCAATCCAGCGCCCGTCAGGAAACACCGTCTTGCTCACGCTCGCGACAATGGCGTGCTGACACAGCAGCCAGGTCTTGCCCCACCGGTCGTTGTCCCACGCAAAGTGTTCGGGTAGCGGCATGTGACCATGCTATCGGCCGGCGTCTCATACGAGGAGACGCCGCCTGAGTCGTTGGGTTGCCGGATCGGCGCTGCTCAAAGCGCCCCTCGGGTCAAGCGGCCAATGGCCCCGGGTCGGTAGCGCCATCCTCGCGCCCCGGCCCTGGCCTGCACCATCGGGAACCTGCCCGGCGCAGAGTCGGGGTTTTCTGACGATGCGTCAGGGTGCTCCAGACAGGGCGCGCTGCAGCCTCGCTCCGATCCAGGCGACGCACGGTACGGCCATCGAATTCCCGATGGCTTTGTAGCGCGGTCCATCCGCTGCGGGCTTGCCGCGGTAGGGCACCAGTGTGTGGTCATCCGGCATGCCCTGCAGCCGCTCGCATTCGCGCGGCATGAGCCGTCGCACGCGCCAACGCAGCCCCCAACTGCCAGTGCCGGACGGCTCGCAGACGAAGTGGTCCTCGTGGCTCGCTGCCTGCAGCAGCATGGGGTACCCCTGGCCGGGCTTTCCGCCGCCGGTGGACAGCGTGCCGGCGACCTGCCCGTGGCCGCCCTCCCAGCGCAGCTCGTCCCGGGAGTTCTGCGCGAAAGCGATCGCCGGGACAATCCCGCCGTTCGCGTGGCTGGATCGGTGACTTCCAGCGCGCAACGTCGGGCATTGCCCGCTCAGCGCGTCGGCACCGCTCCCCTGTGCCATGAAAGCGATGATGGGCACGCCCTTGCCCGTGCCGTCCTCGCCACACCCTTTGCCCCCGTTCGCGGTGTCCAGGGTGTGGCTGATCGCGCCGGCCACCGACTGTACGAGGACGGTCTCGGTGGAGAGATCGAACCGTGGAGGCGCGCCCATCAGGCAGGCCGCAAGCTCGGTCGGCCCCTGGCCGTTGCCGAATCCTATAGAGACACGAACCGCGCCATACGGCGAGTTCAGTCGGGATGTTCCGCCTGCTGTTGCAGCGCAAGTTCCAACAGCGGGGGAAGCGCCTTCCCGCGGCGCGCTGCCCGGCGCAGGATGCCGCAGCAGGCCTTCTCGCTCAAAAAGTACCTCGGCGGGATCGAGGTCGCTTCGACCACTTGCCACAAGAAACACGCGCTTGCGGCGCTGGGCGAGGCCGAAGTATTGGGCGTCGAGCACGCGCCAGGCGATGCGGCGCCGGGGGCCAGACACACAACCAGCGTGCGTCCACCGCTTCCCTGGCGGTTGGAGAGCACGGCCTTCGCCGGCCAGTGCGCCCAGCAGGCAGCCGAAGGCATTGCCCCGGTCGCTGAGCACGCCGGGAACGTTCTCCCAGACGACCGTCGCGGGCGGAAGGTGGGCGCGGGAACGGACTTGGTCGATGGCATTGGCGATCTCCACATAGGCAAGGGTGAGCGCACCGCGCGGATCGGCAAGCCCCTGGCGGGCTCCCGCAGTGCTGAACGACTGGCACGGCGTGCCGCCGACCAGGACGGCGGGTGCGGCGACCTCGCGCACGCGGATGCGGCGCGCCAGCAATGTCATGTCGCCGAGGTTGGGTACATGCGGGAAGCGATGCGCGAGAACGGCGCTCGCGAAGGCATCCGTCTCGGCAAACCATGCCGGTCTGAGGCCGAGCGGCTCCCACGCGAGGCTGACGGCTTCGATGCCGCTGCAGACGCTGCCGTAATCGATGGCCTCGGTGTCGGGGTGCGTGGGTTTCATGGGGTTCTCCTGTGCGTTGGGGGGGGCGGCAGGAGGAAGGCGCCGAAGACCGCGGGGGTCTCCGGCTGGCGAGGAAGTGGCCACCCGTGGAACGCATCGCACGCAGGTCGGCGTAAGAACCCCGTGCAGCGCAGATCACCCGGCCCGTGTCGTGGCTGGAGCCGAAATTCCTTGGCACGCATCCGCGCACAAAGGGAGCCCGTTGTTGCGCCGGTGGGCGCCGGCAAGGACTGCCGTTGACCCGACGGGTCTCCGGGCGGCCCGCGCGGTGCGCAGGGCGCCGGGAGACCCGTCGGCAACGGAAACACGCGATCAGTACGGGGCCGCGGCAGCGGCGTGCGGACGAATGGGCCTTCCGCCGGCGGGCATGGCCCTGCCGGCGGGCACGCATCGCAGAAGGCGGTGCATGCTGGGGGCCTCGCGGGGCGCGAGGCGGCCGCACCTGCGGTGCGGTCGGGGTGTTGAGGAAGGGGCGCAGAGACTAGTGGGGCTTGCGCGCGGCGCGCGACTTGCGCGGCCCGTTGCGTCGGCCTGCTTCGGCGGAATCTATCGCGACGGTGCCCTTGCAGTCAGGATAGCGGGAGCAGGACCAGAAGGCTCCGGTTTTGCCGGTGCGCTGGCGCGTTGCGGCACCGCACAGCGGGCATGGCGGACCCGCGGGAATGCGGATCGCGAGGGTCGCTTCCCGATGCTGTTCGACCAGCTGCGACACCCATGCCGCCTGCTTCGAGACGAACGATTCGAGGTCCATCTTGCGCGCCTCGATCATGTGCAGCGCCTGCTCCCAGATTGCCGTGGTGCCGGGGTCCGCGATCGCAGAGGGAACTGCGTCGATGAGCGTCATCGCGGTCTCAGATGCGCGGACCGCGCGGCCCTTGCGCACGAGGAACCCGCGCGCGAGCAGCCCGCTGATGATGTTCGCGCGCGTCGCCTCCGTTCCGATGCCGGTCGTCTCCCTGAGCGTTTGCTTCAGGCGCTGATCGGTGACGAGCTTGGCGACGGTCTTCATCGCCTTGACGAGCTCGCCCTGGGTGTAGGGGGGCGGAGCCTTGGTGTGCAGCGACTTCAGATCGAGCGACCTGACCTGGCAGGCCATGCCTTCCCGCAGCGCCGGAAGCGCCTGGTCGCGCGGAGCTTCGCTGTCCGTCTCGGCTTCGGGAGCCTCCGTCACTGCACCGGGGAGTGATGGGGCCGAGAACGCCAGCTTCCAGCCCGCGTCGATGACCTGCTTTCCGGGCGCCTGCAGCGCTTGTCCGCCGCATGCAAGGCGCACCGTCGTCCGGTCGTACGCGTGATGGGGAAGGAACTGGGCCAGGTAGTGGGCGCGGATGAGCCGGTACACGGCCATCTCCTTCTCGGACATCGCCGACAGGTTGGCGGGCTCCAGCGTCGGGATGATGGCGTGGTGGGCCGCGATCTTGGCGTCGTTCCAGGCGCGGGAACGCTGGCCCACGTCGAGGCATTGGATGAGCGGCTGCAGCGCCGGGTCCGTCTTCAACAGGCTCTGGATGACCGTGGGAACCTCGGCGAGCATGTTCTCTGGCAGATAGCCCGCGTCGGTACGCGGATACGTCGTCGCCTTGTGTGTCTCGTACAAGGCCTGGGCGATGTCGAGCGTCTCCTGCACGTCGAGGCCGAGACGCCGTGAACATACTTCCTGCAGCGTGCTCAGGTCGAAGGGAAGCGGAGGGCCTTCCTGCACACGCTCGGTATCGATGCCCGTGACCTGCGCATGCCCGGCCGTGCGGATGGCAGCGGCCGCATGTTGAGCCGCACTCTGCTGCACGCACCGGCCTGCATCGTCCGCGACGGCTGCAGGTGGAGCCCAGTGCGCGGAGAATGCCTGTTCACCCACCGAGAGCGAGACCTCGATGGACCAGAACGGGACCGGAACGAATGCTGCGATCTCCCGATCGCGGTCAACGACCAGCTTGAGGGTGGGCGTCTGCACGCGGCCCACCGAAAGCACGCCGTCGAAGCCGGCCTTGCGCCCCAGCAGCGTGAAAAGGCGCGTGAGATTGATGCCGACGAGCCAGTCCGCATGGGAGCGCGCGAGAGCGCAGTGGTACAGCGGAAGCGTCTCGTGCGATGCCCGCAGGGAGCCCAGCGCTTTGCGGATCGACGCATCGTTGAGCGCGGAGAGCCATAGCCGTTGTATGGGGCCGCGGTATCCGCAGTACTCGACCAACTCGCGGGCGATCATCTCGCCCTCGCGATCGGCGTCCGTGGCAATGATGAGTTCGGACGCCTGTGCCAGCAGGCGCTGGACGACCTTAAACTGCGAAGCGGTGTCGGCTTTGACCACCCACCGCCACTGCTGTGGAACGATCGGCAGCGTCTCCAGCGACCAGCGCTGATAGTGCTCGCCGTAGGCCTCCGGGGGCGCAGCCTCAATCAGGTGGCCGATGCCCCAGGTGACCTTGATGCCCGGCCCGGCCAGGCAGCCCGCTTCGCGCTGGTGTGCGCCCAGGACCCTGGCGATGTCCTTGCCTTGGGACGGCTTCTCGCACAGAACCACGCGCATGAGAGAGGCCCTCCGGGAAAATGCATGACGGTCATCGAATGGCCGTCAGCATCGCGGGCCCGCTGGGCTGGCGCAGCGAACAAGGCGCGCGCCGCACGCTCCGGGTTGCTGGGTGCCGGAGCGCCGCCTGTGGCGCCATCGCGGGTGAAGGCGCCCAGCGATGGCTATTCGTCACCGGCACCGGGCTTGGGGCTGAGCTCAATCGAATCCAGCCGGTACGGCAGGATGGCGACGCTGCGGGCGTCCACCTTGTATGTCGTGCGCGGCTGGCCTTCCTCGTCCGTCCATGCGTCGCGAATCATGCGTCCACGCACGACGACCCGCATTCCTTTGGCGAACAGCCTTGCCCAGTGCTCCGCGTCGCGGTGCCACCAGTCCACAGGCGCCCAGAAGCCTCCGCGATCTTCGTAGGCGCCATCCTTGCCGGGCGTAGGATTGTCGAAGTACACATTGAGCCGCAGCACGCGCCGCGGCTCATCGTTGCCGTTCGGATACTCGTCGAATTTCGGGGGTGAGCCGATGTTGCCTTCGCCATGGAAATGGGTGCTCATGGTCTTCTCCGTCGTGGTGGTGGGAAATGCGCCAGCGAACGTCAGCGCAGGTGGGTTGGATCGAGCCAGAGGGATGCCCGTTGCCGCGTCACGGCGTCGGGTGGCCGCCGCGCTGGCAGCCCTCAGATCTCGGTGTGCTCCGGCGCAGGTAGACGGCCTCGGCGCTGGCAATCTTGCTGGCGCAGTCCATTGCCTGCCGCCCCAGGGTGTGCAGCAGGCTCACTTGCATGTTGAGCACCACCCGCTGCACCTCCATGGCGTGCAGATCGTCGATCAAGCCTTCCGGCGTCGCGGTGCTGGCCATCATCTGTTCCCACAGCGCCACACCCATCGCGGAGCGGTCGTGCCTGCGCCAGCGCAGGAAGTTCGTCCCTGCGCCAGTGGCCTGCTGGGCCAGATGGACGGGCAGCAGCAGATAGGGGTACTGGTTCGCCTGCGCCAGCACGCGCCGCTGCGCCATGGCCGTGAGCGCGTCACGCAGCGCATGGCATTCGCTGGCCCAGGCCTCCAGAGGCCCCTTACCTTTAAAAGGCTGTAAAAGGCCTTTTAGAGAGGCCGCCTGTCGCAGTCCGCGAAAGTCCGCCTGTTCCAGCGGTGCGAAGCGCCGCGAGCCGCCACTGGCGCAGGAAGTCGGCTCCGTCATGGCGCAGTGCCTTCGCCTTCGTGACCCTCGTCGCCGTCGGGTTCCCCGGCCGAGCTGTCATGGCTCGTGGCATCCTTGCTCTCCGGCGCTGCGGCATCACCGGGCTCGGCGGATGCGATGTCGTCGGCCGCCGCAATGGTCGTGCGGGCCAAGCCGGAACGTCGGACGATGGGCGGCGCGTAGCGAGAGCGGCGGGTTCCTTCGAGCACATCCTGCGGCAGTTCGCCGTACTTCTCCACGGCGGCCCGGGCTGCGGCGTTCTTGGCGGCG
The DNA here is from genome assembly GCF_009192885.1 of Xanthomonas sp. LMG 12462. NCBI lineage: Bacteria > Pseudomonadati > Pseudomonadota > Gammaproteobacteria > Lysobacterales > Lysobacteraceae > Xanthomonas > Xanthomonas sp. LMG 12462. The sequence continues at coordinate 40,367 of NZ_NMPP01000043.1, forward strand.
AAGTCGTCCCGGGTGCAGCCGGAATAACGGTACTGCTGCGCCAGGGAGAACAGGCTTCGCAGCGCATGGGCTCCTTCGTTGAGCCAGCGCTCCAGCGTGGAGCGATCGATGAGAGCGGTGTGGTGGGCAAGGATGAGCTTGCGCGCCAGTTCGTCGTAGTCGGCCAGGAGGTACACGGCCATGAAGCCCAGCTGCGCATTGACGAACAGAGGCAGACGGATCGGCTGCACGTTGAGGTTCTCGCCCAGCGACAGCGCGGCCGGTACGCCGGTGAGTGCGCGGTCCACCTGCTCGCGCAACTGCCGCAGGGCGATGTCGGTCTGCGACAGCTTCTCCTCGATGCGCAGCATCCACCAGTCCGAGTACGGATCGTCCTGCTCTGCGCCGCGCTTCATCTTGTTCATCACGGCGATGTAGCCATTGAGCCCGACGATGCCGGCCCGGCCTTCCGCCGGTGCGCGGCCATGCCAAATCCGGGATGCGTGGTGGGTGTGCAGCGTCAGCGACATCGCGCTGCGCAGCGACCCGAGGTTGAGCTGCAGGGCAGGGGTGTTGGGGGTTTCAGCCATGGATGACTCGCGATGGATGTACGAGCCGCTAGCGTCGCCGCGGGCCGGGAAGGCTGTCCGTCAACAACCCGCAGCCCGGAGCCGCCTGATTCGATCTCGGCAGGTGTGGTGGATAGACGGAGCGGGTTGCGCGATCCAGCGAGGACCGCGGTGCGCAGCCCTTGTCCCCGCCGCTATACCCGGGGTATAGCTCGAAGCGGGACGACCCTGTTCGCGCTGTAGAAGGCCGTGCGCCTGTTGTGGCGCATCGGCGGTGCGGTCGTCACTGCGCCGCTTCTATACCCAGGGTATAGCGCTGCAGTTGCCCATCGCGCTCCATCGGCTCAGCCACCGTGCAGGATGGCGCGCAGCCGCTCCAGGTGTGCCCGCGCCACCTCCGGGCTCGCTGGCTTCGGTGCCGGGGCGGGCGGTGGTGGGGACGGACGGGGCGGCGGCGGTGGCTGTGGAATGTCCGGCGCGGGAGACTTGGCGACGCCGGCTCCGGCCCAGGCTTTGAACTCCCCGCGCATCGCGCGCTGGATGAGCCCGAAGAGATAGCCCGCCGGATTGCGCACCGTACTGTCGCGACATCGCGCGACCCATTCATCCATCACGGCCTGGCGCTGCTCCATCGCTACCTGCCGCAGGGCGACCAGCGCGCCCGATTGCTGCTCGTTCTTCAAGCTGAGGAACTCCGCCGGCAGCAGCAGGCCGTCCATCGCGCGCTCGCGCCCGCGCAGTACAGTACGTTCTCCTATACGAAAACTACCAGTACGGGCCTCCTTCGGATTCCGAAGAGAGCGGTCCGGCGCGGGTTTCCGGCCTGATTCGGATTCCGAAGATGGAGGCACGGGAATCCGAAGCAGGCTCGCCGGACCTCCTTCGGAATCGCCAGTGTGCGCATCCTGTGGGTAACTTTCTCCCTGCGTCTGCGGCTTCTGCGCACCATCGGCCAACTGCGCCGTAAGCACCTGCAGGCGAGTGGGCAGAACGCCGCCGCGCAACATGGGGTCGTCAGCAACCTCCTGCAGCACATGCTGTCCCACGGATTGCACGGCTTTGCTCGCATGGGTCAACGCCTGGCTGACCAGCCCGAGGTAATCGGCATCCAGTTGCATCGCTTCAAAAGGGGTGAGCGGCGCGTCGTGCAGAACGTAGAGGTTGCCCATGATCCGGCCGCTGCGCGGGTCGCGGCGCCGGCGCACGAGGCTGAGCCAGCGCGTCAGCCTCAGCAGCGTGAGGGCGCGCGCGACGGTCTCCGTGGACGCCACGGGACCCCAGGGCATGACAGCGAGCAGGGGGCGCAACTGATCGTAGGTGGGCAGTGCCGTCAGGCCGTCCACGTTCAACTGCATCCGGATGACCTGCCATGCATTGCGTTCGAGCGGCGTCAGCCGCCGGTCCAGGAACAACCCCCGCGGCACGGTCTCGTGGCGATTGCCGCTGAACAGAAAGCCATCCTGCGTCCCGGGTTTGCCCGCCGGTGTTGCCGTGGGTGAGTAGGCCGGCTGCGCCTGTTCGCAGGCCGCGTCGAGCACGTCCGACAGCGAACGGGGGCCGGGCGGCCGCGGCTTCCCGGGCGCTGCCATGGGCTTAGACCAGACCTTGCGCGATCCAGCCCTGTATCGCGGCCCACACCACGGACAGCGGGATGCTCATTTCCTCGGCCAGGTCCATCGCGACGTCCAGCATCGCGAGGTCGTCGTGCAGATCGATGCCCCGCTCACGGATCGCAGGCTTCCACTTGCCCCACAGCTCCGCATCCTGTGCTTCGCTCAGCACGGGGTGTCGCCCCTTGCGCTTGGGCAGCGCCAGGATCTCGCGCCGCAGCGCCACTTCCTGGTGCGAAAGGCCGAAGAACGTGCTGACCATCTCCGTGCTGGCGCCCAGGCGCAACATGCGGTCCACGGTAGAAATCTCGCGCTCCACATCCTGGGTCTGTCCGAGCAGCCGGCGCACAACCTCGGGGTTCACCGTCACCGAACACCAGGACACCGAGGCGTTGAGTAACACGCTCACCAGATCGGGGCGCTTGAGGGCCGCGAGCTCCGCATCGCCGAAGCCCATCGACCGGGCGCGGCGCAATTGCCCGTTGCGCAGGTCATGCAGCGCTTGCGCGATCACGGCCTGGTTCAGCGGGTGGGGCGCGGTCATGGCATCGCCCCGGCGCCAGGCTGGAGGTCCGATAGCCGTCGGGCGAGGCGGATCAGCCGGAACAGCTTCACGAGCCCGCTGTCGCTGAGGCGGGCGATGGCTTCGTTGCCGCGCAATAGCAGGCCCAGCGCATCGGATAGCGGCTCCGGCGCTGACGGCACGCCGGACAGCGCTTGCAGAATCGCAAGCATGGCCCTGGCGAACGGGTTGTCGGCTGGCGAGTGGATGGTTGGCGCTGCGCACGTATAGCCAATGCCCCGCTCCGAACCCTCCACACTGTCGGCCACGCCGCCTTCGGCGGCAATTTCCCGCGCGAATTGGGCGATATGCACGCGCAACCGGTCCGGCGTATCAAGGCCCGGGTCGATGTGCCATAGGTCGGTGATGGGGTAGAGGCCTCCCGCCTGCACCGGGATGGCATGCACAACGTTGTCGGCGAAAGAGCGCGCAGGCTCGCCGTGGTGGTCCGCGACCAGCTTCTGGATCGACTGCAGGCGCTCCGTCGTGGGAGCGGGCGATGCCGTGCGCTCGTCCGTGGGGTTCGATGCGGGCCGCGTCCATTCGTCTGCGGCCGTTGCGGTCGTTTCGCGTGGAACGCTGATAGGGTCGGCAGGCAGGGCAGGGGCGTCGCCGGTCGCGGTCCCAGAGGATGGCGGCCGAGGCAGTGGCTCGTGCGTTGCGTCCCGAGGCGACGAGGCCACCGGTGGGGCGGACGGGGCACTGAGCAGCACCCGCTGCCGGCCCTCTAGCCCGGCGATGTCCAGCGCGAGCACATCGTAGTCAGCACCCAGCACCTGCGACATCTGCCCGATCAGTTCGTCACGTACCCGGTCGAAAGAGAACTCATCCGGCGCACCATCGAATCCTGAAAGGACGTCCTGAAAGAGATCGGCGAACGCGATCGCATCGGCGGATGTTCGCTGCGCCCAGACCTGCTCGGCACCGCGCCGCAGCAGCGACAGTCGCTCTACCTGGTGCCGGCCCATTCCCGCGTAGAGCACCGACGGGATCGCGGGCAGCAGGTACTGCACGGCGTCGCGCATGCGGCTGATGTGGGGTTGCGGCACGGGGTAGCCGTCCGCTGCCAGCCGACGTGCCAGCTCCATTTGGCTGATGGGTTTGCCGCCGTTCTCGCTCTCGTACAGTTCCCGGGCCTTCTCCACGCCCAGGGCTCGTTCGATGAATGTCAGCTTCCCATGGAGCTCCCCCTCCGCCAAGTGCCCTGTCAGCGCGATGATTTCCCCCCGCTGGGGCCACGGGCGGAACAGGCAGGGAATGCGGAAGAACCGCTCGTCCTTCGTTTCTGCCCACAGTTCGCGAAGGATTGCGAGGCGCGTGTTGCCGCCGTTGCGGATCATGTAGTGGGCCGCACCCGGCCGCCGCGTGATGGCGGGCGCGGCGTCCAGGCCACGCTCGCGGATCGACGCCTTGATCTCTGGGTACAGCGGGTTGACGGTCACCCGAGGATTGAGGTCGTAGGGCCGCAACTGGTCCAGTGTGACCACCATCGGCGTGTCCGCGATCGGGTCGGTAAGGGCTTGTGCGGAGGGACCGCTGCGCTCGAAGGTCTCCGAGAGCAGCTGGCTCGCGATGTCGTGTGGGCCTGCCTGTGTCATCGCCGCACCTGTCCGACCTTGGTGCGACGCCCATCATCGGCCCCGGCATGTCCCGTTGCAGTGCTCCCACTGCGGAGCGCTTTGGGCGCACCCAGGTGGATCGGAGGCAGGCTCGGTTTGCACAGTCGCTTCAGGCGGCCGTTCGAGAAGACCGGCACCCAGCGGTCCGCCCGCGCGAACGCGATCAGGCGCAGCAACGCCGCACTCGCAAGCCGGCGGTCACGTGGCGCTGGCATGGCTTCGTCCCGTGACATGATCGAACCGGTCGCGCCACATCGGGAACAGCTCTCCCGCGAGCGCGCGCTGGCTCTCCAGCGCCGCCGGAGCTAGCCGGCCGCGCGGGCGGCGTGGCTCCACGCGGTGGACGGGCAGCCGGCGCAGGGCCGCCGCGGGATAGGCCTCGATGGCCGGGATCGTCGTCTCCAGGACGTGTATCCCGGACGCCTGCTGCGACATCCCGCGCAGCGCATGCTGTATCTGCCGCCCGTTGACCGACATTGTGCGCGCCCGGTTGATGAGCAGGCGCAGCGGAGGTGGCTCGATGCCGAGGTGGCGATAGGGCGCGATGTCGTCCATCAGGCTGAGGGTGCCGCGGCGCAACTCCCGCGCGGCCAGAATCTCCGGGGTGACCGGCGACAGCGAGAAGTCCGACGCCAGGATAGCCATCTCCAACGTGACGCAGCGCGCTCCCTGTGTATCGATCAGCACCACGTCATACCGGCTCTGGAACATGCCCAGCAGGTTGCGCAGCCGCAGCCTGCCGTCCGCGGCATGCAGCAGCAGGGTACCCAACTGGCCTTTCCCATCGTTGGACAGCAGAAGATCAAGTCCGCTTATCGCGGTGGAGGAAATCAGTTGCCCGGGATCCTGCTCGTTGAAGGCGAGCAGTTCGTAGATTCCGCCAGGTGCGCGGCGGTCGAGGGGGAAGTAGCTCGACAGCGTGGGCTGTATGTCCAGATCGAGCAGCAGCACGCGCATGCCGGCGTCCGCAAGGAAGCCCCCGAGGTTGGCGGCCGTGGTCGTCTTGCCGACACCGCCCTTGGTGGAAACGATGGAGACCACCAGTGGTGCTGGCGTGCCGCGGGCGGTGGGCGCGCTCATGCACGCTCCCGCTGGGCCAGCCACTGATCGATCTCGTCCTCGTACCAGCCGACCGCGCGCACGCCCAGCCGCACACGCTGCGGGAACTTCTTCTCCTTCATGAGGCTGTAGATGTGCGCGCGCTTGAAGCCGGTACGCTGCTCGACCAAGGGCCGCCGCAGGACGCGTCGGCTGGTCGGCGCATCGTCCACCTGGCTGGTGGTCTGGCTGGTTGCTGACGACATGGTGGTCATTCCTGACGCTCGCTGGCGTTGTGTGGAAGCCAGCAGTTGATCGCGGTTCGCTCGGGGCGCGCACTGCAAATGCGGTATGCGCGACAGCGCATAGTTGCTGGTGCAGCAGGCATCGCCAACGGACGCCAGGCGTGCTCGCGGTCCATCGCGTAGGGGATGGACGCGGACACTTCGGACGGGCAGAAACGCGGTGGCCGGCGGCGCTACGCTATGCGGCGGTGCTTGGAGGTGGACCAGTACGGGGGCGATTTCTTGGGATTGGCATTCTAATTTTTGTATTACGCGCATTTCCGGAAGCAGCATCCTTCGCAACTCCTTTGCGAACTCAAGCCTCTCCCCCCATGACGCACCGCCGGGCCGACATGATTGGCCCGATAATCAACGAATAGGTGCGTGTCCCGTTCCTCGAAGCCGCGGCATGAGCGCCGAGCTTCTTGTTTACTTCATTAATTGAGCATTGTGATTGGCGGCTGGCAGGGGAATCGCTGAGTTCTGCCAAAATAGGATTTTTCTTTCCGCCCTGTAGAATTGTGAAACGCGGATGTATTGACCACCCCACGCCGGTGGGAACCTTGTAACCGTGTGCTGTCGCACTGGTCTGTCGTGTGGTCCTGCGCGTGCTGCCCGCGTTGAGAAAGGTTGCATGGGTCGCGTTGCCGATTGCTCGAAAGTAGCTGGGCCGTCTATGCCCTCCTGTTCAAGGACGAAAACGGAGGCTCCTCCCCTCCGTCCTCCGAATATGGATGTGCATTTTTGAGATCGATTCAAGCGACTCCGTGAGGAATCGGTCAAATATGGCGGTAGGGACTTGGACGTCTTCGTTCACGCCAAGCGGCGATCCAGGAATATCTGCTCCTTCGTGTGGCCCTCGGCAATCAGTTGGGAACCTCTCAAAACCCATCTGTTCTCTTTCTGACCCGAGAAGCCTGACCCTCCCCTTGCCATGATCACACCCCGCAGCGCGCTGAAGTTCGATCTGTTCGCCGAGGCCTCGCGCCAGCACAAGCGAGATGAGGTGGGCGATCCGCTGCAGGTGATCGCACGGCACATCGACTTCGGAGCACTGGCCCGGCTGGTAGATGCCTTGATCGAGCGCGGGGATGGCCGCAGGGGCGGGCGTCCCGCATACCCCACCGAGGTGATGGTGCGCATCCTGGTCTTGAAGCGGCTGTACAACCTGTCCGATGAGCAGATGGAATACCAGTTGCTGGACCGGGCGAGCTACCAGCGGTTTTGCCTGCTGCAGAATGCGATGAACGTGCCGGACCGAAACACCATCTGGCGCTTCGGCGAGCGCCTGGGCGTGGACGGGGCGACGGCGCTGTTGCAGGGGGTGGATGCACAACTGCACCGCCACGGCTACATCGCCCGGGGCGGACAGGCCATCGATGCCACGCTGGTGCCCGCGCCCTGCCAGCGGCTGGACAGGCAGGAACGCGAGGCACTGGCCGAGGGCAGAACGCCTGAGTGGAGCGATGTGCGGCGCAGGCAAAAGGATGTGGATGCCACGCACACGAAGAAGCATGGCAAGGGCTACTTCGGCTACAAGCTCAGCGTGAGCGTGGACCTCAAGCACGGCTTCATCCGCAGGATCGCCACGGGCACGGCCAGCGAGCACGACGGGCATCACTTCGACGAGGTGCTGGACATGAACAACACCGGGCGCAGCGTGCATGCGGACAGGGCCTACCCAAGCCGCCAAAGGCGCCAGATGCTGAAAGTGCTGGGATTCGTGGACGCGATGCAGCGCAGGGCCCGGGCGGGCCAGCCCTTGAGCGAGTGCCAGAAGAGGCGCAACCAGCGCATTGCGAGCCAGCGAGCCAAGGTCGAGCACGTGTTCGCCGGCATCCGCCACCTGGGGGGCAAGTTCGTGCGCACGATCGGGCAGGCGCGCGCCACGGTGGGGATGACGATGATGGCCGCCTGCTACAACATGAAGCGCCTGGCGTCGTTCCTGGAGCGGGGCGTGGATGCGTTCTTCAAACCGGCGACCACCAAGGCACAGGTGCGCCTGCAAACGGCGAAAGCCTGAGTTGAAGGGGCCGCAGCGCCCCAAGTGAAAGGCTCCAGGCCACTGCGCAGGCGTTATTGCGCATTCAAGGCGCTGAAATCTGCGCGGCTGGGCTGGGGGCGCCTACCAGCGCGGGTTGTGAGAGGTTCCCAGTTCGCAGGCTTCGACTTTGGGGACGGCTGTGGTTCGTTCAATTCAAGCAGGTGCAGATATGGGTTGTTCGGCAGTGTCTCGGGCAACGCCGCCATCGGATCGCGCAGCAGGTAGCCGTGCAGACGGCGTGTCTTGCGGGGTCCGGTCACTTCGCATGTCCAGATGTTCAGACCGTTCGCCTGCTTGCGGTGCAGCCGCAGTCGCTCGAACTGCTTTTGCACCCACTGCCAGTCCGCAAGTTGCTCGCCTTTCGCGAGCGCCCGGACTTCGGGATGCTCCTGCGCATAGCGCTGGAACACTCCCGGGCTCACGAGGTAGGCCGTGTCAGCCACGGTATGCACCAGGGCTTTGGCATCGTTGAGGACCAACCGGCGCTGCTGCAGGCCCAGCCTTAGCCAAGCCATGAAACCATGCCCAGACACAGCATTCGCAGGCGCATCTGCTTCATGCGGAGCCGTCGCGTCGGCCTCGCCGCCAGCGCCGTGGCCTGGCTGCACGGGTTGTGGAGCGATGGCCGCATCGGGGGAAGCCTCCTGGCCGGCGGAATTGTCCAGCTGCAGCAGGTCCAGCAGCGCTGCGATGCCATCCTGCTGCGGCGGTGTCGCTACGTGACTGGGTGCTTGAGCCGGCGCTTCCAGCGGCGGTGCGGCGGCGGACCGTGGCGCGGGTGACACTTCGGGCTCGGCCTCGGCGTTTGACGCCACCTCTTTGACCGTCCCGGCGAAGGGGGCAGGGCGGTCGCCAGCGTCCCAGATCAGGCCGGGCGGCACGCGCAGGAACGTGAAGGTGTTGGACCAGCCGCTCTCGCTCGTTACGCAGGCCCTCCAGATGGCCTTTCCGTCCGGCGCCGGCAGGGCGATGCCGTGTTCCTGCAACACATCGAAGACGGCCGTGTTGCTTGATGGGATGCCCTCCATTCCCTGGGAGAGCAAATGCGCACGCAGCTTGTCCGAGACGGTCTTGCTCACGAGCCACAGGGCATCGTGCGTCAGCCATCCATCCGATGCCTGGGGCCGGTTGAGTTGCAACTGCTCGCGCAGCAGGAAGCGCAGGCCGTCCAGCAGCTTGCGCTGCAGCGCGTGCCTCGGCGCGGCCAGCGCCCGTGCCGGGTCCCCTCCCATCGCCTGCGCCACCGACGCCTGGTCTGCCTGGATCACCAGTTCCGCGAGGACGCCTGCGTGTTCGTGCTGACCAGCGAGCACGTACAGCAGGGGCGGCCACAGGTCGGGGTAGCCGCTCAGCCAGTCCAGGATGACTCGGTCGAGAATGTGCAGGTACAGCAGGCCACTCGCCGCCCCGTGCAGGCGGTACTCGCGGCCACGTCGATAGCGGAAGCGGTAGGGTCGCCGCAGCACCCCGTGCCAAGCGTGCCAGCGCGAGCCGTCGTCCAGCTCCACTTCGAGGTCCACCGCGATCTTGCCAATGTCGTGCAGCAGCGCCGCATAGGCCACGCCCGCGGTCCAGGCTTCCGCCTGGGCCGCCTGCGCCTCGGGCGTGGCGCCAGCGGGAAGCAGATGGGACTGCCGCAGCTTGAGCGCGTAGGCCACGATCTCCAGTCCATGGTCCAGCATCCCTCCAGGATAGGCGTGGTGGTGGCTCTCCGACGCGGGGAACAACTGCACGAACTCGGCGTAGCGCCGGATGGGTGCGAGATACAACTGCTCGAACTGGGCACGCGACAGCGACGTGCGTTGCCAGATGTGCTCCAGAAGCCGCTGGCGGCGTGGCGGTGCGAGCAATTCGGGGGCCGACTGATGCGCGGTCCAGCCCTGGGGCGAGGTCGCTGTGGTGGCAGCCTGTGGCGCAGCCAGCGGTGTGCGATGCCTTGTCGATGCGGCGTCAACTGCGCGCCGAAATAGACTGAACATGGAGTGCTGAATGTCTTGGAGCGGGAACAGCGGGCCCTGCCTGCGCCGCACCCGTGGAAGAGGGGAATCGCAGGGTGCGGCATGCCAATCAGAACGTCATGCCGCAATAGGGTCGTGGCCTTGCCGGTATTGCGCTGTCGCCTCGGTCAGCCGGCAGTGCATGCACTGCAACATGAGCGCGCGAGCGAATCGTTGGTGGTATCCAGTGAATGACGAACGGGATCGCCGTTGCCCCCCTTACCTTGCAGCACTTGGTGCATTTGCGAGACCGATCTGGGTCTATGGAATCGCGCTCACGGAAACTGCGTTGGCTGGCGCGTTTGATGTGGCCCGTCCAAGAGCTCACAGATGCGCGTCATGGCTAACGAAATATCTGTTTCGATCATCGGGGCGGGCCACTGCGGCTGCGCCATTGCGGCGGAAGTTCTCGGCCGCGGCGGCAAGGTGCTGCTGTACGCCCACCCGGACCACAGCGCGGCGTTGCACGCCATCCTGCGCCGGGGCTATCTCGGCGTGTCGGGAAAGATGCGCGGTCGCTTCATGCCGGTGCTCAGCAACGACTTGGGCGAAGCACTCCAGTTCTCGGACTACCTGGTGCTGGCCCTGCCATCCTTTGCGCACGACGACATGATCGCGGCGCTCTCCGCGCATGACCTGGCTCGGCACGTCGTCGTGTGCATTGCCGGAAATTTCTTCTGCCTCGCGGCCCGGCGATTGCTCAGGGCGCACGCGATATTGGAGACCAGCTCGGCGCCCTATGCGTCTCGCTTGGTCGGCGCCAACGTGAAGGTGATGGGCGTCAAATCCCAGCTGCACATTGCTTCCCTCGCGCCCATCGGCGATCAGGGGACGCTGCAGGCGCTGGCGCGTCTGTTCCCTATGCCGCTGCGGTGGTACCGGAATGTGCTGGAGGCAGGGCTGTCCTGCATCAACGCCGTGCTGCATCCGGTGCCTGCGCTGCTCAACACGGGGTGGATCGAGTCCACGGCCGGCGACTTCCATTTCTACCGCCAGGGCATGAGCGCATCGGTCGTCCGGGTGATGCAGGCGATCGATCAGGAGCGCATGCGCATCGCCAGTCGGTACGGACTCTCCGTGCGTTCCGCGGTCGAAATGATGAACGCGTACTACGGGGGACGATTCGCCAATCTGCGCGACTTCGCGCGAGAGAGCGTGGAGCACAACCAGGAGAAGATGGCTCCTTCCAGTATGCGGCACCGCTTCGTCGAGCAGGACGTGCCGCTGGTGCTGGTTCCGTGGCACGAACTGGGCCTGAAAGCCGGCGTCGATGCGCTGACGATGCGCGCGATAATCCAGATCGCATCCATCGTGCGCCGCCAGCCCCCGCCGGCTGAGGGTTATGCGCTGAGGCGGCTCGGATTGTCCGGGCTCGACCGGCGAGGCATCCTTGCCGCGGTAGCCGCTGCTTGAGCGCGGGAAGCGCCGTGTCTCCACGATCCTCAGCGCCTGAACCCCGCCGGGGCGGCCCGCGGCGGACGCCGTTGCGCGCGATCGCGTACAAGCTCGCCTCCGCGCTGGTGCTGGCGTGGATGTTCGCGCTCATCAAGTCTCTGGGCAGCCGCTATCCCATCGGGGAAATCGTCTTCGCACGAAGCGCATTCGCCCTGCTGCCGATCATCGCTGTCGTCCATGCCCGGCGCCAATGGAGCGCACTGCGAACCTCGCGCCCGCTTGCCCATCTCCGTCGATCGGTCGCGGGCGTAGCATCCCTGTTCCTGAGCTTCGGCGCGGTCTCGCTGCTGCCGTTGTCCACCGCCACTGCGCTCACGTACTCCGCGCCGCTGTTCATCACCCTGCTGTCGGTGGCCTTGCTCGGTGAGCAGGTATCCCCCGGCAGGTGGGCCGCCGTCCTTGTTGGCTTCGCTGGAATGCTGATGGTCATCCAGCCCGATCTGCGCGCCGGACTGCCTTTGGGCAAGGTCTTCGGGGTGATGGCCGCCGTCGCGACCGCAGTGGCATTGGTGGCTATCCGGCAGATGGCCGAATCGGAGTCGGCGCTCGGGATCGCGTTCTACTTCACGCTCTTTGGCACGGTGGTGGGCGTCGCCACGCTGCCGCTGCAAGCGGTAGTACCCGACACCCCCGATGCGGTGCGGCTGGTATCCGTGGGGGTGCTAGGAGGGTCGGCGCAACTGCTTCTCACGATGGCCTACAGGCTGGCACCTGCCTCCGTGCTCGCGCCTTACGAATACGCCACGCTGGTGGGCGCCATCGTCGTTGGATTCGTCGCCTGGCGTGAGATGCCAGGACCCCTCGAATGGTTCGGCATCGCCGTCATCGTCGGTGCGAACGTCGCCATGACAGTGCATGAGCGGTCGCGGGCGCAGAGCGATTCAATATCTGGTGAGGCGACCAAGTGAACGAACTGGCGCTCCAAGCTTCGGCGCAGCTTCGCCGTTGCGCACCATCAGTCCTGTTCCATGCGCCCGCTCAGCAGGTCCGCGAATTCGTCCACCAGGGCGTTCTCCGGCGCGCCCGAAGGCGTGATGAGCCCGTATTGGGACCGGATCGGCTCGCGCAGAGCGATGGTCACGTAGCGCGGATCGTCCATCGGGGAAGGCACCCACCGCGACACCAGCGCAATCCCGGCCCCGGCAGCCGCGAGCGCGCACGCGATGGAAGATGTCGGTGTTTCAGCGACCACCTGGGCGGCGACGCCCCTCCGGTTAAAGACGTCATCGATCTGGTAGCGGATGTAGCTGTGCTGCGAAGGAAGGATCAGGCGCTCCTCGGCCAGCTCTTGAAGGGAGATCTCCTGGGCGGCCGCCCGTCGATGTCCTCTGGGAACGATGGCCACTAATGACGCCGAGGGCAAGGCACGCACTTCGATGCCCGCATGCGAGAGCGGCAGCTCGATTACCCCGGCGTCGAACTGGCGCGTCGAGACCAGTTCGGCGATCTGTCGCGAAGGGATCGATTGCGCGAAGGTTCTGACCTGCGGCCGGTCCTGCATGAACTGCGCAAGTGCATGCGGTACCAGCCATTGCGCGAGGGCCGGCAACACCGCGACCCGCAGCGCACCCGCACGGTGGTAGCGCAGGTCTTGCGCCACCTGCGCGATGCGCTCGATGCCGCCGTAGACCTGTTCGACTTCGCGGAAGAGTGCCTGCGCTGCCGCTGTCGGCACGAGCCTGCGGCCCTTGCGCTGGTACAGCGAATAGCCCAGTCGCAGTTCCATCTGGGCGATCGTGCGGCTCACCGCGGGCTGGGTGATGTTCAACAGTTCCGCCGCGCCGACGACGCTGCCCGCGAGCATCACTGCGCGGAAGGCTTCTATGTGCCTCAAGTTGAGGTCGGTCTTCATGCATAACCTTTCGGCATTTGCAGCCCCCGAGATGGCAATAGTCGATCGAGAGCGCTCTCCATACGATCAAAGCAACGAGCAGAAATTCCTTCGCCGCTGCAGGAGCGGCGCTGCGTTACTACAGAGGAACGGAATATGCCAGAGAGTTATATGTTCAGGAGAGCTGAGGCGCCGGACGGATCGGCCGGCGGCGCTGCGCATGCGCTGGCTTCATTCATCGTCAACGCACGGGATCGGCAACTGCTGCCTGCGACCCGAGAGGTCGCGTTGAATTGCGTGCTGGACGCGCTGGGGTCTGCCGGCGCCGCCATGGATGTCCCCGGTGTGGTCGCCACCTGCGACGGCGCCAAACGCCTGCTCGGGCGTGGCGCGGTGCCTATCTGGTTCTCGGGTGGCAGTGGAGCAATGGGCGCCGCGCTGCTGGCCAACAGCGCGGCCACCGCCGCGCTGGACCTGGACGACGGCTACCGGCGCGCCCGTGGCCATCCGGGTGCCGCAGTCATTCCGGCCGCCTTGGCGATGCTCACGTTGCGGCCGTCCCTTTCTGCCGACGAGGTCCTCCGCGCGGTCGTCGCGGGCTACGAGGTCGCGCTGCGCGTCGCCATGGCGCGGCTGTCGTACGCCCCCTCCGGCGCATGGTCGGCATATGGCGTCATCGCGACGCTCGGGTACCTGCAGGGCACGTCGCTGGAATGTCTGGCCCACGCACTCGCCATCGGCGCGCAGGCCTCGCCCGCGCTGCCGGCCCTTGCGGGCCTTGCCGGTTCCGACGTGAAAGAGGGCATCCCGTACGGATGCCTCGCGGGGCTGGCGGCGCTGGAGATGGCTGCGGCCGGAGCGACCGGCCCCACCGACATATTCGACATCCCGACGCTGTTCGACGCGGATGTGGCGTTGGCCGACTTCGGCCCGGCACCACTGATCGAAGGCACCTACTTCAAACCCTTCGGCTGCTGCCGCCACATCCATGGAGCTCTCGATGCGCTGCTCCTGTTGCAGCGCGAACATGGCTTCTCCGTCGAGGACATCGACGGCATGGAGGTCGCGACCTACCGGGCCACGTTCAACCTCGCGAACCGGCCCGCGCCCATCTCGCTCACCGATGCGCAGTACAGCGTCCCGTTCTGTCTCGCGGCTGCGGCGATGGGTGGCGAGAGCGCGCTGCTTCCGTTGAAGCAGCCGATGTTGAGCGACCCCAGGATCGTGCGGCTCGCACATACCGTCGTCGTGCGGCCTGACCCGGAACTCGAATCGCTGTTTCCGGAACGTTCGCCATCGCGGCTCACGGTCACGCTACAGACCGGCGAACGCCTCGTCTCGCCCGTGGTGGACCCGCGTGGCGATCCGGCGCGCCCGATGCACAGGGCTGAACTGGTGGCGAAGTTCCGGCAGGTGACCGCGCATACGTTGGGCCCGCAGCAGGAAGAGGTCCTGCAGGGCCTGCAGCAATTCGAGCAGGGCGAGACGGCGCCGTTGGTGCGAGCACTCGGACTCGACTGGACGAAGTGATGTCGGCTGTGCAATACCCCATCACGCTGCCGGCGGGCGGCGAGCACTCGCGTGCGCAACGTCCGGTCAAGCACCGCTTCAATGTACTGGTAGTCGGCGCAGGCGCCGTCGGCATGAGCGTGGCCTATGGGCTGGCGCGGCGCGGCCTCTCGGTCTGCGTGGCCGATGAGGGTGACATTGCGTTCAAGGCGTCCCGCGGCAACTTCGGCCTGGCCTGGGTCCAGGGCAAGGGGGCGAAGTGCGACGACTACGCCCACTGGTCGATCGACGCGGCCGGCATGTGGCCGGCCTTCGCCGCCGAGCTGCAGCAGGCATCGGGGATCGATGTCGAGCTGTCCCAGCCTGGCGGCTTCACGATCTGCACCAGCGCGCAGGAGTACGAGGCGCGCGTCGAGATGCTCGCAGGCATGCAGCGCAGGCTGGCAGGCAAGTTCGCGTTCGAGGCATTGTCCGGGCCGGAGACGCAGGACCGCATCCCGCATGTCAGTGCGCAGATTGCCGGCTCGACCTATTGCCCATTGGACGGGCATGTCAGCCCGCTTAAGCTGCTCAGAGCGCTGTTCACGGCTTTCAGCGGACACCGTGGTGTTCTGTGTCCCCACACGGCCGTGCGCTCGTTGACCGCGCGGCCACAGGGAGGCTTCACTGCGCGCACCGCGACCGGGACGATCGACGCGGACAAGGTGGTCCTGGCGGCCGGGCTTGGCAGTGCAGCGTTGGCCGCCGGCCTGGGCCTGGATGCGCCGTTGCACCCCATTCGCGGGCAGTTGCTCATCACCGAGCGAACGGAGCCGTTCCTGCGCTATCCGACGTTGCATGTCCGGCAGACCGCCGATGGAACGATCCAGATCGGAGATTCCAAGGAGGACGTGGGCCTCGATGCAGGCACGACGTGGGAAGTGCTCGCACGGATCGCGCAACGTGCGCTGCTTTGCTTCCCGGCGCTGGCCGGGCTGCGCATGGTTCGCGGGTGGGGCGCGCTTCGTGTGATGAGTCCGGACGGCCTCCCCATCTATGACGAGTCGTTGCAGCACCCGGGCGCGTTCCTGGTGACGTGCCACAGCGGAATCACCCTGGCCCCGCAGCACGCTGGGCCGATAGCCGAGTGGATCGCCTCCGGTGCGAGGCCGGACGGCATAGGCGGTTTCACCGCAAGGAGGTTCCATGTTTAAGCCATTGGATGGCTCTCCGCCGGCTGACCTCGTGGACATCCAGGTGGACGGCGCCACCGTGCGTGTCGCGAAAGGCAGGACGCTCGCGATTGCGCTACTGGAAGCAGGCCATTCCATCACCCGCAGCAACCACCGCGCGGAGCCCTGTGCTCCCTTCTGCCTCATGGGCGTGTGCTTCGAGTGCCTGGTGCATCTGGATGGGCAGAGCAACGTGCAAGCCTGCCTGGTCAGGGCTGAGGCCGGTATGCGCGTGCGCCTGCCGCAAGGGGGTGCCGCTCCCATCGGAGACGCGTGATGGACTACGACTTGGTGGTGATCGGTGCCGGGCCTGCCGGCATGACCGCTGCGACGCAGGCGGCAGGGCTCGGCCTCAAAGTGCTGCTGCTCGACGAGCAGGCCCAGGCCGGAGGCCAGATCTATCGGCGCGTGAAGGAAGCGGGGCCGCAGGCCTTACGCGTGCTCGGTGACGACTATGCAGCTGGTCGCGTACTGGTGGACCGGTTGCAGGCGAGCGGAGCCGAAACGTGCTTCGGCGCGCTCGTGGTCGACGTGTCGCGTCAGTTGGAGGTGTCCTTCCAGATCGACGGAGGCATCCGCCAGGCGCGAGCGCGGCAACTGGTCGTGGCAACTGGCGCAATGGAGCGTGCATCGCCGTTCCCGGGATGGACCTTGCCCGGTGTGATGCCTGCGGGGGCCGCGCAGATCGCGCTGAAGGCCGATGCTGTCATCCCCTCCGGACGCGTGGCCGTCGCCGGGTGCGGACCTTTGTTCCTTCTCGTATCGCAGCAGCTGCTTCGAGCAGGTGCCGACGTGGTGGCCATGATCGAGACCGGGGAGCCGGGCAATGCGTGCCGCGCGCTGTCCCATCTGCCTTCCGCGCTACGGTCGCATCGCGACCTGCTCAAGGGCCTCTCCATGATGGGCGGCCTCTGGTGGGCGCGTGCGCCGTGGTTCAGGGGCTGCGATGCAGTACAGGCGATCGGCGACGAGCGGGTACGTGCAGTCCACTTCCGGCACCGCGGCAAGCCGACGGAAATGGCGGTCGATACCCTGCTGGTGCATCACGGCGTAGTTCCGAACCACCAGTTGTCGCGGCTGCTGGGCCTCGCGCACCGCTGGAGCAACGAACAGTCGGCCTGGCAGGTCGAGTGCGATCTCTACGGACAGACATCCGTGCCGGGCGTCTTCGTCGCCGGCGATGGCGCCAGCATCGCCGGTGCGCTGGCGGCGGCGGACCGGGGTGCCCTGGCCGCGCTGGGTGCCGCACGAGCGCTCGGGCGCATCGGGCCGGAAGAACTGCACCGGGCCGCGGCCGCGCATGTCGCCAAGCTCCGGCGCCATACCGGCATCCGCCCGTTGCTGGACACCCTCTATCCGCCTCCCGGGTGGCTGCTGGAGCCGGCCGACGACACCATCGTCTGCCGCTGCGAGCGCGTCAGCGCGGGCAGAGTACGGGACATGGCGGACCTGGGCTGTGCAGGGCCGAACCAGACCAAGTTCATGAGCCGCTGCGGCATGGGGCCTTGCCAGGGACGCACGTGCGGCACGCCCGTGACGCAGTTGATGGCGCAGCGCCTGGGTCTACCCCCCGACGAAGTGGGGGCCTACCGGGTACGGCCGCCCCTGAAACCGCTTCCCCTCTCCGTGATCGCCAACTTCAACAACGGCGGGCGGCCTTGAGCCAGGACGCTACCTCGTCCTCACCACATGACTGCTTTCGCACTGCATCGCTTCCACACCAATCCTCGCATGAGCAAGGTGGTGGCGTTTGGCCCCCTCGTGTTCCTGAGCGGACAGACCGCCAGCGGCTCGCCTGCCACATCGTTCGATGAGCAGGTCCGGGAAGTTCTGGATCGCATCGATGTACGGCTGGCCGAGGCCGGCTCGGACAAGGGATCGCTCCTGTCTGCGACGGTATATCTGCGAAACATGGACGACTTCGCCGCAATGAACGCCGCCTGGGAGCAGTGGATTTCCCCAGGGCCGGCACCAGCGCGCTGCGCCGTGGAAGCGCGCATGGCCTCCCCACACCTGCTGATCGAGATCTCCGCCATCGCCGCCGTGTCGGCGTCCATCCACCCCTAAGATTGAAACGAGGCATCCCCATGACCGAGATTTCCCACAACACACCCATCCCCCGGCGCGCATGGCTGCGCTGGTCTGCCGGCGCGGGCATGGCATGGCTCGCTGGTGGCGTCCATGCGGCCGACTACCCTTCCAAGCCAATTCGCCTGGTCGTGCCGGCCCCGCCCGGTGGCGGTACCGACATGATGTCGCGGCTGCTCTCGAACGCACTGAACTCCACGCTGGGCTGGACGGTGGTGGTGGACAACGTGCCCGGCGCAGGGGGAAACATCGGCCTGGACAAGGCAGCCAAGGCCGCGCCTGACGGCTACACCCTGGCGATGGGCGAGTCGAGCAACCTGACCGTGAATCAGGCGCTCTACAAGAAGATGCCGTTCGACGTCGCCCGCGACCTCGCACCGGTCGCGCTCATGGCCAAGGTCCCGCTGGTGCTCGTGGTCTCCGCCAAGGGGCCCTACCGTAGCGTGGCGGACCTGGCGGGCACGGCCAAGCGCAAGGCGGTGACCTTCGCGTCGTCCGGGAACGGAACTCTGGCGCATCTCTGCGGGGAGCTCTGGAAGGGCAAGGCCGGTCTCGACTTGGTGCATGTGCCGTACCGCGGCGCCGCACCAGCCATGACCGATCTGGCGAGCGGGCAGGTGGACATGTTCGCCGCGTCGATCACCGCAGCGCTGCCCATGATCCAGGCCGGCCTGCTGCGACCGTTGGCGGTCGCCTCCCCCATGCGGGTGGCGGCGCTCCCGAACATCCGGACCATGGCCGAATCGGGCTTCCAGGGCATCGAGGCGGCCGTGATCTTCGGCGTGGTGGCGCCCGCGGGCACGCCCGAACCCGTGGTTTCCAGGCTTAACATGGAGATCAACCGTGCGCTCAAGCAGCCGCAGTTGCGGCAGTCGCTGATTGACCAAGGGGCGATCCCTGAATCCCTGGGCGGCACCGTGCCCGTGTTTGCCAGCCTCCTCAAGGAAGAGCGGGCGAAGTGGGGGCAGGTCGTCAAGGATTCCGGTGCTTCGGTGGATTGAGCCGGCACCCCGGTGCGATCGCCCGTAGCGGTATGCCATTTCTCAGGAATGGGACTTGACGTTGCTTGAACGCGGGGCGTGCTTTGGCTATCGGCGCCATCGCATACTGCCGCAGGCGCCTGCGACCGCGCTTAGTCAGGGGTGGCCAGCCGGGCCGAGGTTTAGAGCGGCCGCTTTTGTTTGAAGGCGATTTTCCGCTTTGTTTCTCGCATCAATGGGTGATCTGCCGCTTGGTTTGGGTGCTGCTAAGCTAGGCGACGACTTGTACCTAGTTTTGATTGCAGAACAACAGGGATTAGTGAACCAGAGAGGGTAGTCAAATCTTGCTTCCCATGTGCGTCAATGGAGAACGGTTTGACTAGGTGCTCACTCCCTGTTACGGAGAATGAAATGAGCAAATCTTCCCGTATCTATAAGATCATCATTCAGCGCTTCAGGGGAGTTCACTCCTTTCAATGGATGCCTGCTGCGGGAATGAATTTCATCCTGGGAGGTGGTGACGTAGGGAAAACGACTGTTCTTGATGCGATCGCGCTGTTGCTATCTCCGTCGAATACTGTGGTCATCTCCGAGGCGGACTATTGGTCACGCGACAGCGCACAGGAATTCGTCATCGAGGCTGTCATGTCACTACCCGACGCCACCGGGATCGGCACACAGAACACCTTCGCCTGGCCATGGGTGTGGAATGGAAAAGATGCGGTAGCCCCGTCGGCCGACGGGGAGGGTGACCTCCCGGCGCCTGGCGAGCCGGTGTATCGCGTGCGCGTACGGGGGACCACGGAGTTAGAGCTTGCGTGGGAGGTCATTCAACCCAACGACGAGTACGACCATTTCTCGACGGCCGTTCGTCGGCGTATCGGACTGGTCCGAATGAGCGCTGATGAGCGCAATGATCGTGATCTGCGCCTTGTCTATGGTTCCGCCCTGGATCGGTTGTTGGCCGACAATGCGTTGCGGGCTCGTATCGGCAAGGAGGTGGCAGGCCTCAACTTGCACGACTCGCTCAACGACAAGGGCAAGCAAGCGATCGAGTCGCTGGACGGGCGAATGGCTGGTGCCGCGCTTCCCAGCGACTTGAAGCTCGGACTCACGACCAGCCAGGGACTCTCCATCGGAGCACTGATCGGCTTGATGGCGACCAAAAACGGTGTGGCTTTGCCTCTGAGCAGTTGGGGTGCCGGTACAAGACGAATGGCCGCGCTTGAGATCGCATCAGCCACCGATAAGGAAGCAAGCGTCACGCTCATCGATGAAATCGAGCGTGGGCTGGAACCATACCGTCTGCGCAAACTCATCAACACCCTAGCCAATCAGCAGGGGCAGATCTTCCTCACGACGCACAGCCCCGTCGCAATTTCGTGTGCAGAGGACGCGCACCTCTGGTATCTGGACAGCCAGGGCTCCATCGGTGCGCTGCCTCGGGACAAGATCGGTCCACAGCAGAAACGCGATCCTGAAACGTTCCTGGCGCGTGTGGCCGTCATTGCTGAAGGCCCCACCGAGGTCGGCTTCCTGCAGTACCTGTTGGAGAAGGCTTTCGAGGGCAACCCGCTCGACCACGGGGTGCGCGTTTGCGATGGCCAGGGCAATGGGGCGACCTTAGAGTTGCTAGAGACACTCGCGTCTTCCGGCTTGCTGTTTGCCGGACTGGCGGATGATGAAGGCACTGCCCCGGAGCGGTGGAGGAGACTGAAAGATAAGCTTGCAGGGCGCCTGCACCAATGGCCGAGGGGCTGCACCGAGGATCATGTGATCGGGGCGGTTCCCGAAGCAAATCTACTGGAGCTGCTGAAGGACGCCGAAGGTGAACTCGACGGTTACCGACTCCGGACTTTGGCGGATCGCCTTGGAATTCAACACAAGACGACCGACGCGATAGACGAGGCGCTGAAAGCCTCTGGCCAGACCTGGCGCGCTCTGATCGTTGCGGCCGCCACCGGGAGTAAGGTTGGCGCCCCCGAAGGGCAGGACAAAGCCTGGAAGAAGCATGCCCAGCAATGGTTCAAGTCCACAGACGGCGGCAAGGAACTGGCCCAGAAGATGGTAGCTCTGGGTGCGTGGGCGGACGTCCAACCGCAGTTGCTTCCGTTGGTCAACGCGGTACTGGCAGCTGTGGGACGTCCGCCCCTACAGAAGCTCGATCTATGAGCGACCAGGCCGTTGCCAAGCTTCTCCGCTCGCCCGAGCCACTGGTGATCATCGAAGCTGCAGCAGGATGCGGAAAGACCTATCAGGGGGCGGCTTACGCGCAAGACGTAGTCGGTGGACTCGGTGATGGCCGCCTGCTCATTTTGACGCACACGCACGCCGCGTGCTCCGTTTTCGCGGAGCGTACGAAGAAGGCCGGGTCACGTGTGGAGATCAAGACCATCGATGCCCTGATTGCGCAGATCGCGCTGGCGTATCACAAGCCACTGGAATTGCCGCGTGATTTGACATCCTGGGCTTGGCAGGATGGCGGACAAGGCTTCGAGATCATGGCGAGCAAGGTTGCAACATTCCTGCGCAATCAACCCATGGTGGCTCGTGCGCTGGTGCGACGCTATCCGGTCATCGTATGTGATGAGCACCAGGACTCCAGTGTCGATCAGCACAGCGTTGTCATGTCCTTGCTATCTGCTGGAGCCACGGTCCGGATCTTTGGTGACCCCATGCAGCGGCTTTACGGGGGCAGAAGCGACAGGGCTGCACGTGAGGACCGTGTTCGCTGGGATGCCCTGAAGGCGCAGGGAGCAGGAGAGAAACTGCTTACACCTCACCGTTGGAAAACCGGCTGTCCTTTGTTGGGAGCCTGGGTCATTGAGGCGCGGGAGAGCCTGGAGCGCGGAACGCCGATCGACCTGACTGCTGGGCTACCGCCTTCCGTCAAGGTTCTTGTCGGGAACAACATGTCCCAGATGCGAGCGATCTATCAGCTGTCGGGTGAAGACAGAAAGCCTATCGACAAGATGCTGAGAGACAACCCCAATCTGATGATCCTCGCGTCGCAGAACGACTTGGTCACTGCACTTCGCGCTTTCTGGGGTCGAAAAGTTCCCATCTGGGAAGGGCATACGCGCGAGGCGTTAGGGGCGCTTGTGCGAACACTGCGCAACGATCAAGGTAGCCCGGAGGCTCTTGCTTACGGCGTCATCACCTTCATGGGTAGCGTCGCAGCAGGGTTCAGTCCATCCAGCCATGGTAATCAGCTTCTTCAGGAGATCCGCACTGGGGCGGTGCGCGCAACCAGAGGAAAGCCGGCGAACATACAAGCGGTCGCGCGATGCCTACTGAACGATCCGTCGCATAGAGGTGTGTCGGAGGCCCTCGCGAAAATCACCGCCTTGGTGAAGGACGCTGCAGCGGGCTTCGACACGGTGAAGATCGACCACAGTTCCGAGTTGCGGGATGCCGTGCGCATCGGTCAGTTCGCAGGTCCCGACGAAGGTTTTGCGGAAGTGGCACGCATGCGTTCGTATTTCCATCTATCTCCGCCTAAGAAAGTGCTCAGCAGCATCCACAAGGCGAAGGGGCTGGAATGCGAGCAAGTGATGCTGATGGCCTGTGACAAGACACAGTTCACGTCGACGCTTTACGCGAAATCCAAGATGTACGTCGCCCTCAGTAGGGCGAAGAAGTCGCTTACCTTGGTAGTTTCAACGTCCAATCCCAGTCCCTTGTTCCGGCTTCGCTGAACGCCGATCCGATGATTTCTCCGAGGTTGGGTAGATGCTCCCGGAGGAAGACCCATTCGTGGGGAACGAGATTCATGGAAGCAGCAGGTCACTCCTAGGCTCCAGCCGCAGTGTCCTTTCAACACCGGGGCGGCTGTCGTACACTAGCGTCCGATTTCCGGCTTCGGTGCTGTGTCTACCACGGCGTTGTTCGGAGACTTCCTCAGCGGATGTCTGGTGTTGTTTGCTTCCTTCTTCATGGTGTTCGAGATCTCTGTGGATTTCGAGATTCAGCGAAAGGGGAAAAAATGAGGCTAAAGGTCAAGCTGAAAAGCAATCGAAAGGGCGCGGGGTTACTGGGGGTATGCGCACTGGACACTGCAGGGAAGTCACGGCTTCGTTTTGGAAGACTTAGGCCCTAAGAGTGCCCCATCCCCCGCCAATTTTGAAAAAGCGTCCTCAGGACGCTTTTTCTTTGTGAGCGTCCCGAAGCATTTCGTCAGTCGTTTGCTGACGTTTGGGTAGTGTTTCTCAGGAGGCACGCGCAGTCCGCGCGAGCGACTCCGAACACCAGTGCAGCAGGCGATGCAACCCAGGCACGAACGATTACAACGGGCCGAAAACCGACCTCCCTTAGCCAATGCGGCTTGAAGCTGTCATCGCCCCACTGGCGAGATCTCATACTTGAACACGACGTAGACGGTGCCGTGGGTACTGTGTGCGTCGGTAAGGGCTGAGGCGCCGTTGTAGAACGCGGTCAGCCGCCCCTCTTCAGCTGAAGGCGTCGTGGTGGTCTGCATCTCGAAGACCGCTGGCTTATTTGCCGTGAGCGTGTAGCGGACCATGACGCTGAAGCGCGCCTTGCTGTGGGCGAAAGAGGAGGCGGCAATGGGCTTGATGCGGTCTTAAGCACGTCGCGTTCTACGTTGCTCGCACAGGCCACGTCCGGGCTCATGTACTGGAAGTGGGTCAGCTGAATGTTGGGTGCTGGGGTGGTGCGTCGCTCGGGCAAGTAGATGCCCATCGCCTCGCTGCAGACTGCGGCGTCCGCCTGCGTGGCACTTTCGGCCTGAACGGGTGTAACCGCGAGAAGCGTTGCAAGGCCAAGTGCTAGCGGCATGGGGAGGTCTCCTGGGATGTGTGGGAGGGCATTGGTTTTCGACGACCGCGGATCGGTTGCCCGCAGCGGGCTGGAGGCGTCAGGTGCAGTGGGCATCGCCTCTTCAGTAGTAGCAGAACGCCATCGCCGCTGGCGCCAATGAGAAGGTGCTCCGAGTAGCCGCCTTTTTGTCTTTCCGGGTAGGGCCTTTGCCCTTGATCCCCCTTCCATTCCCCTTCCCATTTGCCGCGCACGCGCCCTTTGCTGCCGGAGCCGATGATGGGACTTGCGAAGCGACGCTAAGGGGTTAGGATATACGGCATCACATGTATATCATTTGGATCAAGTCATGCAAGTCGCGAAGTGGGGCAATAGCCTGGCGGTTCGCCTGCCGGCGAACGTAGTCGAGGCGCTGGAGCTGCGGGAAGGCGATGACATCGAAATCTTCGTCGATGACCCGCGGTCTTTCGCAGTGCGGAAGAAGCCTGGGCCAGAGGCCATGTTGGAGCGACTCCGCTCCTTCCGTGGCAAGCTGCCTGCGGACTTCAAGTTCAACCGGGACGAGGCCAATGGCCGCGGGTAAGAGCAAGGTGTTCCTCGACAGCAACGTAGTGCTCTACCTGCTGTCGGAGGATGCAGTCAAGGCGGACAGCGCCGAGGCGCTGCTGCAGCGTCGCCCGGTTATCAGCGTTCAGGTACTCAACGAGGTCACCCACGTCTGCGTGCGCAAGCTGAAGATGGGGTGGAGCGAGGTGGGACAGTTCCTGGCGCTGGTGAGAGAGTTCTGCAGTATTGTGCCGCTCACGGTCGAGGTGCACGACCGGGCCCGCCAGCTGGCAGCGCGGCACCAGCTGTCGTTCTACGACGCCTGCATCGTGGCGGCGGCCGCAGCCGAAGGCTGCCAGACGCTCTACTCTGAGGACATGCACCATGGCCTCATCATCGAAGAGAGCCTGTCGATTCGTAACCCGTTCAACGTTTGAAGCAGCATGAGGGCACCACCATGGCTACTTCGCAATCGCGAACGCCGCTGAGCCGCAGGGCAGGGCGTGCTGCCGCGCGCGCCTGGCTCTGGCTCCTGGGGCAGGACAGGAGGTTTAACCTCTGGCTGATTGCGCGGGGCACCCCGCAGGGTGGCGCAATAATCTTGGCCTGGGGACTCAGGCTGGCAGTTTTCGCAGCGTTGTTCTATGTGGCTGCTTGGATAGCTGCGCTGGTTCTGATGCTGGCGGCGGGCTGCTGGCTTGCTGCCAATGCGAGCGGTTCGCTGGGAGAGGAGGATGAGCCGCCCCAATGGCGTAACGGTCTCCTAGGCTTTGGTCTCTACGACAAAGACGGCGCTCGGATCGATCCCTACGATCCGAACGATCCGAACTAGCGGGCTACTTCAACGCCTTCAACGCTATTCCTCCGCCTTTGCCGCCAGCAGACTTGGCATCGCCCACGCCGCCAGCGAGCCCTTGAGCGAAAGCTCCTGCGCGGATGCCGACCCAAGCCAGCGCGCTGACCCAGAATGTTGGCAGCACGAGGAACATGCTCGCCATCACGAAGTTCAGCAACATGTCTCCGAACGCATTGTTCAGCCCGAGCAGTGGATCGAGGTTGCTGTGGGGGCCGCTCCATCCGTAGAGTGCATCGAGGATTGTGCTGTCGATCCAGCGGCCCAACTGGAACCAGAAGTCCACGAAGAAGAGGGCGAACTGAACGCAGCTGATGGTCGCCAGGGCTTTGAGGTCGTAGGTGCCGAATAGCAGGACAAGCGGTACACAAATCACCATCGCCATCTTGAGGAACGACAACACCATCGGTAGTGCCTGGCGGACAACATCCATGGCCGGGAAGAAACCCACCGAACCAGCGGCGAGGCCTACGTCGGCCGCTCCCCGCGTGACGATGTTGGGCAACGTCATGTCGACCTGGCCGCCGTAGTCGGCATAGGCCTGGCCCTGGTTCATGGTCTGCTGGCGCGGCGCCGCGATGGCCCGGATGACCGCGTCGTCCGCCTGCTGTCGCGACACGAAGCTCGCCCAGCGCCCGACACGGGCGAGGAGGCCGGAATCCACCTGTGCCAGCAACCGGCTACGCAGGCCGCGTTCGCCGTCGTTCCACCATTGCCTGCAGGTGGGGTATCCGCCCCCATTCGTGACCTGTGCCAACCCCGCGTCGCGCGTGGCGTCGTACGGCCAGGAAGCGCGGGCTGTCTGGGAGTGGTAGCTGTCGTAGTACCCGCTAGTCCCCAAGAAGTAGGCGGATCCGATCCATGTCACGTCGTCCATCTGGGCGTCCGAGAGTTCGGGGCGGCCCATGAAGAGCTTCGCCCTCGCGGGTCCGTAGCAGTCCCGCGTGAAGTCGGCCACCTCCTGTGCCAGGACCGGATCGTTGATGCGGGTGCTGTCGATCTCCATCCGCATCTGCCGCAGATCCGTCCCGCAGGGTATAGCTGCGACGGCGGCGCCGGTCACAGCCTTGGAAATCGCGTGCATGAAGAACCACCAGACCGGGACGCGTGCGCTCTGGTTGTTGAGCGTGGTGAACGCGTTCGACCACCGCGTGTCCTGGGGGACGGCCACATCGACCTTGCACTGCTTGGAGCGGCTGGCATCGAACTGAATGGTGGAAAGATCCACGTCGATGAAGGGGATGCCGGCGAACAGGATGACGACCACGGCCACCCACACGCGGTTCTCGATCCGGGCGGCCGACAGCACGCCTTTGTTGCCCTCGTCGGCGCCTTCGCCTCTGGCGCGGAGCCACTCCTGGACAACGATCGCGACGAAGGGCAGGGCGAACGCTCCGCTCGCGACGAGGATGTTCCAGATGCCGTTCTGGACGATCCAGCCCACGAGTGTGAGGTAGTACTCAAGGTAGTCGGTGGTGTAGAGCGTCATGGGGCCTCGGCGTCACTTATGACTTGCCTGGCATGATGGCGGTCGCCGACTTGGTCGGCCCGAGGGAATCGGTTTGGCTCTGGTACCGCATACCAGTTGGCGAACGATACGGAGTGGCATAGCAGACCCCGATGGCCTTCGTCAGGTGCGGCGCGCTATGTTGGATGCCTGGGGGGGGCGACTTCGACAGCCTGCAGGTGAGCGACATCCTCGGCTTGGAGCAGATTGCCCTCCCGGTCGATCTGGAGCAGGCGTGAGTTGCCTCCGCGTCCCACCAGTACGATGTCTATGCAGTAGTCGCGTTCGCTGGCTTCTGGATCGGGTCGTATGCCACGGGCATAGATCACTATTCGCTCGAATGTATCTGCTACCAACTGTCGTGCGCGCAGTCGGGCCTCGATATCCTGGGCTTCAACGCCAGTGGCCAAATCGCGCCATGCCTGATCGGCCCCTCGCAGATCCCTGCGACTGATCTTTCCAAGCTCGAGCTCCGCATCCCTCAGAGCGTTCTCGGCATCGTGCAAATCCTTCTCCAGGGCACGCGCGCGGCGCGCGAATACCTGCGGAGTTCCTTCCGATGATGTTGCCAGCATGGCATCGGTCACCTTCTCCAGTTGCGCGTTGATCTCGGCCACCTTCGCGCGGGCGGAAGCCGCCCGGGCACGAGGTGCGTCAATGCCCTCGGCTCCAAAGAGTGCCTGCAGATTGATGATGTCGCTGCAGTACTTCATGAGCGCCCGTTCGATCGGCGCCACGCTGGTGCTGGCCTTGACGCTACAGCCGTCGCCATATGACGCGTTGGAGCCGCACAACAGCCTTCTGTACCCGTCTCTGATGCGCCCATCGGGCAGGCGCTTCTTGGATGCGAGGTTCTGTCCACACATGGCGCGGCCGCAGTAGCCGCAAGTCGTGATTCCGATTCCGGTGATGACGTGAGGAAGGTCACCCTTGACGCGCCGTCGCCCGCTTTGCGAGCGGACCCGACACAGTTCCTCCCATTCCGGCTGGCTGAGCACTCCGGGGTAGTACCCTTCCAACAGGAACTCCTCGCCGTCTACCCTCACGGGCATGTTGCCCACCAACTGGGGCATCTTTATCAGGCGGTAGAACTGTGGGGCGTGGTTTTTGCTGGTGGTGTAGAGCTGCAGACCCTCAGCGTCGAGGACCTGCATGATGCGCAGGCCACCTGCACCCTGGACGTACATCGCCACGGCTCTGCGCACGGCCGCGGCTCGCTCGGGAACCAGTTCCCAACCGTTGTTGGGCCCACCCGGCACTTCGCGCAGCCATTCGGGATCGTGCCCCTGGCGGATCCGGCCACGGTAAGTGCCGGCCTGCCATCCCTCGCACAACCAGCGTATGCTCGCCTTGACCCGCTTGCTCTTGGTATCGCTCTCTTCGTGGGCGCGGATCATCAGCAGGAGGCTGTAGACGAGATCCATGGGGTTCGCCTTCAGTCGCTCCCTGCTATAGGCCTTGCCGTCGCTGGCGGTGACGACCGTGATGCCGGCATTTACAATCTGGGCCAGTTGCGCCTGGGCCTGGATCGGCTCGGCGCGCGAAAGCCGGTCGAGCCCTTCGACCACCAGCACCGATCCCGCCTCGATCCGCCCGGCCTGTACCCCCGCCAGAAACGCCCCGAGCGCTCCTGACGTCACGTGCCGCTGGTGATAGGCTGACAAGCCTTCATCCAGCATCGTGAGCTTATTGTCCAGCTGCAGACCGTGTTCTGCCGCCCATTTTGACGCGTACGCCTCCTGGCGCTCGCGGCTATGGCCGGCTGCCTGGCTTGGGTCGGAAAAGCGCATGTAGCTATAGACAAGACCACTCACAGTTCACCCCACATGACAGAAACAACTTCACAGGCGGCCCGCCAGCCGCGTATAGGTATGGTAAGCCTTGGGTGCCCGAAGGCCCTTGTCGATTCCGAACGCATCCTCACCCAGCTGCGCGTGGAGGGCTATGCGATCGTGCCCAGCTACGACGCGGCCGACGTGGTGGTGGTCAACACCTGCGGCTTCATCGATTCGGCGGTGGCCGAGTCGATGGAAGCGATCGGCGAGGCCATGGCCGAGAACGGCAAGGTCATCGTCACCGGCTGCCTGGGCAAGCGTTCGGAGCAGATCCGCGCGGCCTATCCGGACGTGCTGGCGGTGTCCGGCCCGCAGGACTACCAGAGCGTGATGGAAGCGGTGCATGCGGCGCTGCCGCCGCGCCACGACCCGTTCGTGGACCTGCTGCCGCGCGCGCGGGGCGCCGAGGACGACATCGGCGTCAAGCTGACTCCGCGGCATTACGCCTATCTGAAGATCTCCGAAGGCTGCAATCACCGCTGCAGCTTCTGCATCATTCCGTCGATGCGCGGCGACCTGGTGTCGCGCCCGGTCGACGAGGTGTTGCGCGAGGCCGAACGCCTGGTCAAGGGCGGGGTGCGCGAGTTGCTGGTGGTGTCGCAGGACACCTCGGCCTACGGCGTGGACCTGAAGTACGCCGAGCGCGAGTGGCGCGGCCGCAGCTACCAGACGCGGATGAAGGCGCTGTGCGAGGGGCTGTCGGAACTGGGCGCGTGGGCGCGCCTGCACTATGTGTATCCGTATCCGCACGTGGACGACGTGATCCCGCTGATGGCCGAGGGCAAGTTGCTGCCGTACCTGGACATCCCGTTCCAGCACGCCAGCCCGCGCATCCTCAAGCTGATGAAGCGGCCGGGCGCGGTGGAGCGCACCCTGGAGCGCGTGCAGCGCTGGCGCGCGCTGTGCCCGGAAATCACCCTGCGTTCGACCTTCATCGTCGGCTTCCCCGGCGAGACCGACGCCGAGTTCGAGCAGTTGCTGGAGTTCCTGGACGCCGCGCAGCTCGACCGCGTCGGTGCGTTCGCCTATTCGCCGGTGGACGGCGCCAGCGCCAATGCGCTGCCGGATCCGGTGCCCGAGGAACTCAAGCAGGAGCGGCTGGCGCGCTTCATGGAGCGGCAGGCGGCGATTTCCGCCGCGCGCCTGGAAGCCAAGATCGGCACGGTGCAGGAGTGCCTGGTCGACCTGCTGGAGGAGGGCATCGCGGTGGCGCGCTCCAAGGCCGATGCGCCGGAGATCGACGGCCTGGTGCATATCCAGAACGGCGGCGAACTCGGGTTGAAGCCGGGCGATCTGGTGCAGGTGGAGATCACCGACAGCGACGAGCACGACCTGTTCGGCGATGCGCTGCCGGCGCAGGCGTCGTCGGCAACGCCGCTGGATCTGCGGGTGCTCTGAGGCCGCAGACGGCGGCACGCGTGGCGCCGCGGCGCCGCGCGCTCACTGCGCGGCGTAGTCCACCGCCACCACCACGAAGCTGTGGCGGCCGCCGGGCAGCTGCGCTTCCACTTCGTCGTCGACGCGCTTCTTCAGCAGCGCACGCGCCAGCGGCGAATCGATGCTGATCCAGCCGCGCGCCGCGTCGGTCTCGTCCGGGCCGACGATGCGGTAGCGGCGCAGTTCGCCGCTGTCGGCATCCTCCAGTTCGATGTGCGCGCCGAAGAACACCGCCTGCGGGTCGGACGGCGCCTCGGCGACCACGCGCAGCGCTTCCAGGCGCTTGCTCAGGTAGCGCACGCGGCGGTCGATCTCGCCCAGTTGCTTCTTGCGGTAGGTGTACTCGGCGTTCTCCGAGCGGTCGCCCTCGGCCGCGGCCGAAGCCAGCGCCTTGACCACCTCGGGGCGGCGCACCCGCCACAGTTCCTCCAGCTCGGCCTTGAGTCGGGCATGGCCTTCCGGGGTGATCAGGGCGGTGCTTTTTTCGGCAGGGGGACGCCAGCGGCTCATCGGTGCGACTGCGGTGGAGCGGGGTGGCGATGCTAGCGCGTGCCAGCGGCTTGCGCACTCGTGGACGATGGCCGAAGCTGGCGCCGCCCCGCACATGGACGTTCTTCGATGTTGATCCTGCCGCTGCACAAGCCGCTGTCGCGGGACAATTTTCCGTTGGTCACGCTGCTGCTGATCCTGCTCAACATCGCGGTGTACGCGGGCTGGCAGCGCCACGACGCGGCGCCGCTGCGGCAGGCGCAGCGCTACTACCTGGACTCCGGTCTCGGCGCGCTGGAAGCGCCGGCCTACGCGCGCCATCTGGAACGCAGCGGTCAGCGCGAGGCGTTGGCGCAACTGCAGCAGGTACCGGCGGCGGAGCGGTCGGCCTTCGTCGGCGCCGCCACCGTGCACGACGTGCGCTTCGTGCACGCCATGCGCGACGGCAGCGCCTTCGCCGATGCCGCTGCACAGCAGGCGTGGACGCCGCTGCGCGCGCGTTACGACGCGCTGCTGCAGCGCGTGTTCACCCTGCGCCATGTGCAGCGCAGCTCGGAATGGGCGCCGGCGCGCATGCTCAGCGCCGCGTTCCTGCACGCCGACGCCATGCATCTGATCGGCAACATGCTGTTCCTGCTGGCGCTGGGCACGCTGCTGGAAGGCGCGATCGGCGGCTGGCGGTTCCTGGCGGTGTACCTGCTCGGTGCGTTCGGCGCCAGCGCGGCCAGCCTGTGCTGGCGTTGGGGCGAGGCCGGGGCCGGTATCGGCGCGTCCGGCGCCATCGCCGCGCTGATGGGCGCGTTCTGCGTGGTCTGGGGGCGGCGTCCGGTGCGCTTCTTCTACTGGGCGGCCGTGCTGTTCGACTATGTACGCGCGCCGGCCATCGTGCTGCTGCCGCTGTGGCTGGGCTGGGAGCTGTACAACCTGCTGTGCAACGGCGATGCCGGCATCGGCTTCGACGCGCATGCCGGCGGGCTGGTGGTCGGCGCGCTGCTCGGTGCCGTGCTGGTGGCGACCGGGCAGACGCGCGAGGCCTTCCTGCGCGACGATGGCGGGGCGCTGGCCGATGACCGCTGGGAGCGTGCGCAGGCGCATCTGGGCCGGCTGGAGCACGTCCAGGCCGGTGCATTGCTGGACGCGCTGGCCGTGGAAGCGCCGCGGCGCTTCGATGTGGCGCTGGCGCGCTACCGCCTGGCCGCCAATGCCGGCCAGGCCGCGACAGCGCGGGCACGGGCGCTGGAGCTGTTGCGCCTGTCGGCCGCCTCACCCCAGGAGGCGCGGCAGCAGGCAGGAGTGCTGCACGCGGCCGGCGATCTGGATGCACCGATGCGTGCGGCGTTGTTCGCGCGCTGGATGGCGCTGGGGATGCTGGCCGAGGCCGAGACGCTGCTGGCGCAGGATGCGGTCTCGCCGCGCGAGCAGCAGGCGCAGGCCTGGTTCCGGCTTGCGCTGGGCCACGGCGAACGCCAGGCCACGGCGGAGTGGCGGCGTGTGCTGGAGGGGTTGATCGTGCGCTATCCGGATCTGCCGCAGGCGGACAAGGCGCGGTTCCTGTTGGCCAACGCCTGAGCGCGCTGCCTGGTGCGTGCGGGGCGCTTGCCGCGTCCCGCTCCGCGCATCGCAGGACGCGCTAGACCGGCGCGATCGTCACCGCACGCAACGCCGCCTGCAGCTTGCCGCGCTGCAGCTCGTCGTCGCAGCGGCTCAGCGCGTGTTCCAGCAGGCCGCGCGCCTGCGCGTCCTCGCCGAAGCGTTCTGCAAGCAGCAAGGCGGCCTGCAGCGACCAAGCGCTGTGTTCCGGTGCCTTCGGCCAGGCACGCAGCGCGGCCTGCAGGCCGTCGGCGGCGAGCCGGAACTGGCCGGCCAGCTGCGCGCGTTCGGACAGCAGCGTGGCCTGTTCCGGCAGCAGTGGCACGAAGTCGGGATCTGCATCCAGCGCCTCGCGCTGCAGGGCCAGTGCCCGCCGTTCCTGCTTCTCCTGCAGCAGCCGGTGGATGTACTGGCGGGTGTGCTCGCGGCGTTCGTCCTGGCGCGCACTGCCGCGCAGCAGACGCTGGTACAGCTCGTGCACGCCCAGGCTCACCGCGCGGGTGCGCACTTCGCTGCGCAGCACCTGCAGCGCGTCGTCGGTATGGCCGTCGCGCACCAGCTGTTCGGCCTCGTCGAGTACGCGCTGGTCCGGGTCGTGGCGGGTGAAGCCGCTCGCGGCGTCGGCGGCAGGTTCGTAGCCCAGCACGGCGTGATACTGGTAGACCAGATAGCCCATCAGGTGGAAGGCGGCGAACAGGCCCCAGATCGTCACCACGGTGACCGCCAGGTCGGCGACCAGCGGCGGCAGGACGCGCTGCAGCCAGGCGGCGGCGCCCAGCGCGCTGGCCTGGATCACGAACAGCAGGCCGAACGCGGCCA
Source organism: Xanthomonas sp. LMG 12462 (assembly GCF_009192885.1). Classification (NCBI taxonomy): domain Bacteria; kingdom Pseudomonadati; phylum Pseudomonadota; class Gammaproteobacteria; order Lysobacterales; family Lysobacteraceae; genus Xanthomonas; species Xanthomonas sp. LMG 12462. The sequence goes on from NZ_NMPP01000043.1 coordinate 72,995, forward strand.
GGTACGGCCAGCCGATGCGCAGCGCCAGACCGATCGACACCGCCGGGTTCAGCGCGCGGCGCAGGCTGCCGTCCATCGCCAGGGAAATCAGGATGCCCGGCTGCAGCAGCACCACCGCCAGCAGCATCAGCAGGCCGCCGACCGGGCCGGTCAGCAGCAGCGCGGCGAACACCGCCACGCCGAGCAGGATCATCATCGCCAGCAGCCGCAGCACCACGCCGTCGCCGATGTCGAAGCCGCGTTCCGGCGCGTCCAGGTAGCCGTCGGTGGTGTGCCGCAGGATCTCGAAGGCGTATTTGTAGATGGCCAGGGTGGTGACGATGCCCAGGATCCAGCCGATGCCGGGCAGCATGCCCAGCAGGCTGCACAGGGTCAGCGCGATCAGTGCGTACAGCGCGCCGCCGCGCAGCGGATACAGCGCGATGGCGCGGGTGCGCGCCCAGAACGGTTCGGGTGTGCTGCGGTGTACGCGGCTCGCGCCCGCGCGACGACGGTCTTCCATGACGCCCCCTGTCTACGAAGTGTGACGATTGTGCGGGTCGGCTGCGGCGCACGCAATCGGGAGGCTGGCTGGGGCGGCGGCGCGATGCGGACGGCGGCACCGAGGGAGTGTGGTCGGTTGCGCAAAGCGCACCCCGTGCCGGCGCGCAGGTGTGCGTGCTGGCTACACTGCCCGGTCGAACGGCGGCAGAGGTGTGGCGGGTGCCGCGCCTGCGGCCTGCCGTGTCCCTTGTCCCTTGTCCCTTGTCCCTTGGAGTTTCGCTTGGACCCTTCCTTCGTTTCCGGCAACCCGCGCGTGCGCGTCACCAACATCGAAGTGCTGTCGGACAACTGGTACGTGCTGCGCAAGGTCAGCTTCGATTTCCAGCGCCACGACGGCAGCTGGCAGGCGCTCACGCGCGAGGCCTACGACCGCGGCAACGGCGCGACCATCCTGCTGTACAGTCGCGCCAAGCGCACGGTGATGCTGACCCGTCAGTTCCGTCTGCCGACCCTGCTCAACGGCAACCCCGACGGCATGCTGATCGAGGCCTGCGCCGGCCTGCTCGATCGCCACGATCCGGAGACCTGCATCCGCAAGGAGACCGAAGAGGAAACCGGTTACCGGATCGAGAACGTGCGCAAGGTGTTCGAGGCGTTCATGAGTCCGGGTTCGGTGACCGAGCGGCTGTACTTCTTCGTGGGCGAGTATGTCGATCGCGACAAGGTCGGTGCCGGCGGTGGCGTGGCCGCCGAGGGCGAAGAGATCGAGGTGCTGGAGCTGGCGCTCGATGCGGCGCTGGCGATGATCGACAGCGGCGAGATCGCCGACGCCAAGACCATCATGCTGCTGCAATACGCCAAGCTGCACGGTTTGCTGGCCTAGCGTCGCTTTATCGGTTCTTGTCTCTGTGGGTGGCATCGTCAGGATCGAAGGCCGCGCCCAACCGCGCATCCAGCGTTCTGAACGCTGCGCCTGCCGATCGCCGGTGACGACGGTGTGCGGCAGGCATGCTCAGGTGTCAGCGATGACCCATTGCACGTCCGGCACCCACGCCTGCCGCCATCGGGCCATTTTTGCCTCGGCGTCCAGCCATTGTGGGGACACCGGTGCTGCGGCCCCCAACGCCGGCGTCTTGTTCAGACAGCCGGCATTGACGGCACCGTAAAGCCGCCCCTGATGCTCGAACGTGACCGCGACCAGCACCCCGCACTGGCGGCACAGCTGGAATTGCGCGGCCTCCGCACCCTGGCGATAACGATGCACGGCCTCGGCATGCGTGGCCGTCAGTCGCAGCGTGCCGGCGGGATCGGAAACATATGCCGCACCATGCTTCTGGCAGAAGCTGCAGTCGCAGGCGCGCGGACGGATGTCCTCGGCCGGTTGATCCGTCGAGAACGCGACGGTCAGGCAGCCGCAGTGGCAGCTTCCCTGGAGCGTTGTCGGCTTGTCTTGGCGCGACATCATTGCAAGGCGCTCATCGCGTTCCTGTCCATGCTGGAGCTTCCTTTGGCGTCGGCCGCGCTCAGCGCTTGCCGCCGAAGATACTGCCGAAGATGCCGCGAACGATCTGCTGGCCGATGCGGTTGCCGATGGTGCGCGAGGTCTGCTTGGCCATCGCCTCGAGCATGCCCTGGCGGCGCTTGGTGCCGAACACCGCGTCCTTGACCGCCTGGCCGAAGCCGCTGTCCTGCGCTTCGTCCTGTTCGCGGGTGCGTGCCGGCGGCGCGGCGCTGTGGTCGGCGCTCTGCTCGACCCGGCGCGCCAGCATTTCTGCCGCCGATTCGCGATTGACCGGCGTGTCGTAGCGGCCGCCGACCGGGCTGCCGGCGCGCACCTGCGCGCGCTCGGCGTCGGTGATCGCGCCCATGCGGCAGCGCGGCGGGGCGATCAGGGTCTGCTGCACCGGTGCCGGCACGCCCTTGTCCTGCAGCGTGGACACCAGCGCCTCGCCGGTGCCGAGCTGGGAGATGGCCTTGGCCACGTCCAGCTTGGGATTGGCCACGAAGGTTTCGGCGGCGGTGCGCACCGCCTTCTGATCGCGCGGCGTGTAGGCGCGCAGCGCGTGCTGTACGCGGTTGCCGAGCTGGCCGAGGATGCTGTCGGGCACGTCGTCCGGGAACTGCGAGCAGAAGTACACGCCCACGCCCTTGGAGCGGATCAGCCGCACCACCTGCTCGATGCGCTGCACCAGCGCCGGCGGCGCATCGTCGAACAGCAGGTGCGCCTCGTCGAACACGAACACCAGTTTCGGCTTGTCCAGGTCGCCCACTTCCGGCAGCCGCTCGAACAGTTCCGACAGCAGCCACAGCAGGAAGGTCGAGTACAGCCGCGGCTTGAGCACCAGTTGCGCGGCGGCGAGGATGCCGATCACGCCACGACCGTCGTGGTCGACCCGCATCAGCTCGGCCAGGTCCAGCGCCGGTTCGCCGAAGAAGCCTTCGCCGCCGTCCTGGGCCAGGCGCAGCAGCGCACGCTGGATCGCCGCCACCGACTGCGCGCTGACTAGGCCGTACTCGGTGGAGATGTCCTTGCGCTCTTCCACCACCAGTGCCAGCAGCGCACGCAGGTCGTCCAGGTCGAGCAGCAGCAGGCCGCGGTCGTCGGCCAGCTTGAACACGATGTCGAGCACGCCGGCCTGGGTGTCGTTGAGTTCCAGCACGCGCGCCAGCAGGGTGGGGCCCATCTCGCTGACGGTGGTGCGCACCGGATGGCCGAGCTTGCCGTACAGATCCCAGAACAGCACCGGGTTGGCGGCCGGGGCGTAGTCGGCCACGCCGATCTCCCGGGCGCGCTGCAGCACCTTCTCGCTGCCGTCGCCGGGCATCGCCAGGCCGGCCACGTCGCCCTTGACGTCGGCCAGGAACACCGGCACGCCGATGCGCGAAAAGCCTTCGGCCAGCGTCATCAGGGTCACGGTCTTGCCGGTGCCGGTGGCGCCGGCGACCAGGCCGTGGCGGTTGCCCAGGCGCGGTTGCAGCAGCACTGCGATGTCGTCGGTCACGCCTTTGCCTAGCAGGATCGGGTCCATATCGGGGTCCGCAATGAGATGCCCGGATTCTAGAACGTACGCGGCATGGCCGAACGCGTGCGAGCCACCGCGGGCGCGCTGCGCCTGCCTGCAACTGCCGGCACTCCCTGCCAGCCGCGGTCTTTGCGAGGTGTGGTCGTTTGCGGGTGCGGCACCGGCATGGTGGACGACATCGGTGGCACGGGAGCCAGCGCGCGCGGTACTTGTGCTGCGGTGCGGGATGGCCGCCGGCGATGAACCCTGGCCCCGCCGCGGGCTGGACCCTGGCCGCCGCGACCTTGCCGCGATGCGACGGCGGGGGCTACCCTGCGGCCTTTCCGTCGCCGCGTCCCACCATGCCCCTTCCGTTCCGCTTCACCCACGCGTGGCCCGTCGCGGCTGCCGTGGCGCTGACCTGCACCGCTCCTGCCGCCCAAGCCCGCGTGTCCGCCCGCGACCAGGCCGCCATCGCCGTCCTCGACCAGCGCCTGGCCGCCGCCGAGAAGCGCTACAACGACGCCCTGGTGCTGGTCGGCAACAGCGACCCCAAGGGCACCCAGGAAAGCGACGCCGCGCTGGAGGACATCGAGGACGTGATCCAGGCCTGCATCAAGCAGCGCGGCTGCGAGGTGGGCACCTATCTGGGCGCGTACAAGCGCCTGCTGAAAGCCAAGGCCGATGCGCAGGGCCAGGCCAGCGACACCGATGCCGCCGACGACGACTCGGCGCCGCTGCAGGCCGACCCCGACCACATCAGTCCGCTCGCCGCCGATGTGCCGGAAGCCGCGCGTGCGGCGCGCCTGCTCAACGACAAGCGCCACGCCTTCGATTCGATGGTGGAGTACAACCCGGCGGTACAGGCCGGCATCCGCCGCTGGCTCACCGACATGCGGCCGGCACTGATGAGCAGCTACGAGAACTACCAGAACCTGCGCGCGATCATGTGGCCGGAATGGGAGAAGCGCGGCCTGCCGGAAGCGCTGCTGTTCGGCATCATCGCCAAGGAGTCCAACGGCCGCGTGCACGCCAATTCGCGGGTGGGTGCGGCCGGGCTGATGCAGTTCATGCCGGCCACCGGGCGCCGCTTCGGCCTTGGCCCGGACGGTACCGGCTTCGACACCCGCTACGACGCGCGCAGCGCCGCCGAGGCCAGCGCGGTCTACATCAACGAGCGCATGGCCGAGCTCAATCGCAGCGTCGAACTGGCGCTGGCCGGCTACAACGGCGGCGAAGGCCGCGCCGCGCGCGTGTTCAACCAGATGCCAGGCCGCAGTTTCTGGGACGCGTCGGTGTACAACCAGTTCCCGGCCGAGACCAAGGACTACGTGCCGATGGTGATCGCCGCGGCGTGGATCTTCCTGCACCCGCAGCAGTACGGCGTGGCCTTCCCCAAGATCAATGCGCAGCCGGCCACGCTGCGTCTGGCCAAGTCCACCACCATCTACGAACTGACCATCTGCCTGGGCAGCGACGGTACCCGCGACGGCTACATGCGCGCGCTGCGCAACCTCAACCCGCGCTACGAGCCGGACGGCTGGATCCCGGCCGGGGTGACCATCAACGCCACCACCAAGATCGTCGGCCTGTACAACCGCTACTGCGTCAGCGGCCCACGCGCCGACCTAGCCCGTGCGCTGATCACCGCCGACGTCACCTCCGCCGTGCGCAGCGGCAGCCCGGCGCCGGCCGCCGACCTCACCGGCAATGTCGCGGTGGGCGACGTCAGCCCGGTCGCCGGCGTCCCGACCACGGTGGCCACCGGCCGTCCCGCGCCGGCCAAGCCCAAGCAGAAGCAGGTGCGCAACTACCGCGTGGCCAAGGGCGACACCCTGGGCCGGATTTCCGACCGCCATGACTGCGACCTGAAGGAGCTGGCCAAGGCGAATGGCTTGCGTGCGCCGGGTTATGCGCTGAAGCCGGGGCAGTCGCTGAAGTTGGTGGGCTGCGAGAAGTAGGGGCACAGCCGCTCCCTTCTCCCTCCGGGACTATGGCCCCCTTTTCGGAGGAAGGTGGCGCGCAGCGCCGGATGAGGGTGCGGCTGCCGCAGTGTTGGGCCTGTGGCTTTTCGGTCATCCATCGCGGACGGACCGTCTGTCACCGTCCATGCGTCGGGACTGAAGTCCCTCCCACAGTGGGTGCCGTTGTATCTCGCGGGTCGCTAGCTGAAGCTCCGGCCGCGAGACCCGAGCGCGGCCCATCCCTTCTCCCCCTGGGACCATGGCCCCCTTTTGGGGGAAGGTGGCGCGCAGCGCCGGATGAGGGTGCGGCGGCCGCAGTCTTGGGTGTGCGGCTTTTCGGTCATCCATTGCGGGTTGGCGGTCTGTCACCTTCCATGCGTCGGGACTGAAGTCCCTCCCACAGTGGGGCCATTGCATCTCGCAGGTCGCTAGCATGAACGTCGACCGTGAGATCCAAGCGCGATCCCAATCCCTTCTCCCCTCGGGAGAAGGTGGCGCGTAGCGCCGGATGAGGGTGCGGCGGCCGCAGTGCCGAGGCGCGCGGCTTTTTCTGGCATCCATCGCGAGCTCGCGGTCTCTCAGTGCCAATGCGTCGGGACTGAAGTCCCTCCCACAAGGGTGTCTCTGCACAAAGGGGCCGCAGCGCGGCCCTCGCACCTCAGCGCACCAGCCGCGCCAGCGCCTGTCCCAGCCGCACCGGCGATTCCGCCTTCAGCGTCGGGTCGAACGCGGCCACGCCGGGCGGCAGCAGCACGATCACCGTGGAGCCGTAGTTGAAGCGCGCCATTTCCTCGAACCGCTGCAGGGTAATCCCCTTGCCGCGCCAGTCCTTGCGGGTGATGCGGTCGGCGTAGCGCGGGATCTCCACGCCGCTCCACACGGTTTCCACGCCGGACACCAGCAGCGCGCCGACCATCACCGAGACCATCGGGCCGAAGTCGGTGTCGAAATGGCAGACCAGGCGCTCGTTGCGCGCGAACAGGCGCGGCACGCTGCGTACCGCGTCGGTGCCGACGCTGAACAGCCGCCCCGGCACGTGCACGGTTTCGCGCAGGGTGCCGGTCCAGGGCATGTGCACGCGGTGGTAGTCGCGCGGCGACAGGTACACGGTGGCATACAGGCCATTGGCGAATGGGGCCGCGGCCGCGTCGTCGCCGAGCAGTTCGGCGGCGGTGAACGACTGCCCCTTGGCCTGGAAGATGCGTCCGTCCTCGATCCGGCCGAGCTGGCTGATGCGGCCGTCGGCCGGCATCAGCAGCGCCTGCGGATCGGGATCGGCGACGCGCGCGCCGGGCTTCAGCGCACGGGTGAAGAAGGCATTGAAGGTCGGGTAGGCACGCGCATCCGGTTGCGCGGCCTCGCTCAGGTCCACGCCGAAGCGGCGCACCACCGTGTCGATCAGCCACTGCTTGAGCCCGGGCCGCGACGAATAGGCCAGGCGCCGCGCCAGCGAGGACAGCAGCCGGTGCGGCAGCACGTAGGTCAGACGGGTGGTCAGGCTCATGGGGCGGTGGCCTTGGTCAGGGCCTGCAGGTCGGCGGCGATCGCGGCGGCATCGAACGGCGGGCGGATCAGCCCGGCCTGGCGGCCCTGCGGGTCGAGCACCGCGATCGCGGCGGAGTGGTCCATGCTGTAGTCGTTCGGGTTCTCGGCGTAATGCTTGCCGGGCACCTTCTGGAACACGAAGCCCAGTGCGGTGGCGAAGCGCTCCAGCTCGGGCACGTCGGCGGTGGCGGCGATGGTGTCCTTGTGGAAGGCGTGGGCGTACTCGCCCAGCCGCGGCAGGGTGTCGCGCTGCGGGTCGACCGAGACGAACAGCACGCGCGGGCGCAGCGTGTCCGGCAAGGTCTCCCATTGCTTCTGCGCGCGGGCCAGGTCGGCCAGGGTGGTCGGGCACACGTCCGGGCAGGCGGTGAAGCCCAGGAACACCAGGGTCCAGTGACCCTTGAGCTCGCCCGGCACCAGCGGCGTGCCGTCGGTCTGGCGCAGGTGGAAGTCGGGCAGGGGGCGCGGCTGCGGGTACATGCGCACCGTGCGGGTCTCCGGCCAGGCCGGGGTGGCGCTGCCGCCGAAGTACTTCTGGGCCAGCAGCAGCCCCAGGCCGGCGGCCAGGGCAACCACCAGGACGATGCCGAAGGTGCGGTTGAACATACTGATTTCCCATGCAACGAACGCTCATCATAGCGGCCGGGCCTCTATAATCGGGGGCCGAATTGCCTTGCCTGTTGCCATGACTGCCGACGCGGCCGCCGAACTCCACACGATCATCGACCTGATCCGCTACGGCACCAGCCGTTTCAACGCCGCCGGGCTGAGCTTCGGCCACAGCTACGACAACGCCCTGGACGAGGCCACGCAACTGGTGCTGCACGCGCTGCACCTGCCGCACGACCTGGGCCCGGCCTACGGCAGCGCGCGGGTCACCACGCCGGAGAAGGCGCAGGTGCTGGCGCTGTTCGAGCGCCGCATCGCCGAGCGCATTCCCGCCGCCTACCTCACCGGCGAGGCCTGGTTCGCCGGGCTCAGCTTCAAGAGCGATGCGCGCGCGCTGGTGCCGCGCTCGCCGATCGCCGAGCTGATCGAGGCCGGCTTCGAGCCGTGGCTGGCCGGACGCCCGGTGGAGCGCGCGCTGGACCTGTGCACCGGCTCGGGCTGCATCGCCATCGCCATGGCCCACTACAATCCGAACTGGCAGGTGGACGCGGTCGACATCAGCGACGAGGCGCTGAGCCTGGCCGCCGAGAACAAGGAGCGGTTGCTGGCCGACAACGTCGAACTGGTCAAGTCCGACCTATTCGCCGGGCTGAGCGGGCGCCGCTACGAGCTGATCGTGACCAATCCGCCCTATGTCACCCATGCCGAGACCGACGCGCTGCCGCCGGAGTACGCGCACGAGCCGGAGCTGGGCCTGCGCGCGGGCGACGACGGGCTGGACCTGGCGCTGAAGATCCTGCGCGACGTGCCGGCGCACCTGAGCGAGGACGGGCTGCTGATCTGCGAGGTCGGCGAATCCGAACGCGCGCTGGCGCAGTTGCTGCCGGAAGTGGACTTCGCCTGGGTCGAGTTCAAGGTCGGGCAGATGGGCATCTTCGCGGTGGAGCGCAGCGAATTGATCGCGCATCACGCGCGCATCGCCGCGCTGGCCGCGGACCGGTGACGCAAGCGACATGAGCGCGAACAGTTTCGGCAAGCTGCTGACCGTCACCACCTTCGGCGAATCGCACGGGCCGGCGATTGGCTGCGTGGTCGATGGCTGCCCCCCGGGGCTGGAACTGGACGCCAGCGAATTCGCCCACGACCTGCAGCGCCGCGCCACCGGCAAGAGCCGGCACACCTCGGCGCGACGCGAAGCCGATGCCATCGAGATCCTGTCCGGGGTCTACGAGGGCCGCACCACCGGCACTCCGATCGGCCTGCTGATCCGCAATACCGACCAGCGCAGCAAGGACTACACCGCCATCGCCCGGCAGTTCCGTCCGGGCCATGCCGACTACAGCTACTGGCAGAAGTACGGCATCCGCGATCCGCGCGGCGGCGGCCGCTCCTCCGCGCGCGAAACCACCATGCGCGTGGCCGCCGGCGTGATCGCCAAGAAGTGGCTGGCGCAGCGCTACGGCGTGCGCGTGCGCGGCTACCTGTCGCAGCTCGGGCCGCTGCTGCCGCAGGGCTTCGCCTGGGACGCGGTTGAGGACAACGCGTTCTTCTGGCCGCACGCGCCGCAGGTGCCGGAGCTGGAGGCGTACATGGATGCGCTGCGCAAGTCCGGCGATTCGATCGGCGCGCGCGTCACCGTGGTCGCCGACGGCGTGCCGGCGGGCTGGGGCGAGCCGATCTACGGCAAGCTCGACGGCGAACTGGCCGCGGCGATGATGAGCATCAACGCGGTCAAGGGCGTGGAGGTCGGCGACGGCTTCGCCGCGGTGACCCAGAAGGGCACCGAGCACCGCGACCTGATCGCGCCGGACGGCTTCCAGTCCAACCACGCCGGCGGCGTGCTCGGCGGCATCGCCACCGGCCAGCCGGTCGTCGTCTCGGTGGCGTTCAAGCCCACTTCCAGCCTGCGCCTGCCCGGCGCCACGGTGGACGTGGACGGGCAGGCGGTGGACGTGATCACTACCGGCCGCCACGACCCCTGCGTCGGCATCCGCGCCACCCCGATCGCCGAGGCGATGATGGCGCTGGTGCTGATGGACCAGGCGCTGCGCCACCGCGCGCAATGCGGCGACGTCGGCACGATCACGCCGCGCATCCCCGGCGGTGGCGATGGCTGAGTCGCGGCCGCGGGTGTGGGTCAGCCAGCCGCTGTTCGACGATGTCGTCGCACGGCTGGGCGAGTATTGCGCGCTGACCACCACCGCGGACGTGACCAGGTATTCGCCGCAGGACCTGGCGCAGGCGCTGGCGCCGCTGGACGGCGCCCTGGTCACCCTCAACGAACGCATCGGCGCCGCCGAGATCGCCGGCGCGCCGCGGTTGCGCGCCATCGCCAACGTCGGCGTCGGCTACAACAATCTGGACCTGGACGCGCTCAGCGCGGCCGGCATCGTCGCCACCAACACGCCCGACGTGCTCACCGAGACCACCGCCGATCTCGGCTTCGCCCTGCTGATGGCCGCCGCGCGCCGCGTCGGCGAGGCGGAGCGCTGGCTGCGCGCGGGGCAGTGGCAGCAGTGGTCGTTCCAGACCATGCTCGGCGCCGATGTCCACGGCAGCACCCTCGGCATCCTCGGCATGGGCCGCATCGGCCAGGCCATCGCGCGCCGCGCCGCCGGCTTCTCGATGCGCGTGCTGTACCACAACCGCAGCCGCCTGCCGGCCGAGGTGGAGCGCGCGCATCGCGCCGAGTACGTCGGCTTCGACGACCTGCTGGCGCGCGCCGACCACCTGCTGCTGGTGCTGCCGTACAGCGCGCAGTCGCATCACATCGTCGACGCCGCCGCGCTGGCGAAGATGCGGCCGACCGCGACGCTGGTGAACATCGCCCGCGGTGGCCTGGTGGATGAAGTCGCACTGGCCGACGCGCTGGCCAACGGGCGTCTGGCCGCAGCCGGACTCGACGTGTTCGAAGGCGAGCCGGCGATCCGTCCGGAGCTGCTGGCGCTGCGCAACGTGGTGCTGACCCCGCACATCGGCAGCGCCAGCGTGGCCACGCGCCGCGCGATGGTGTCGCTGGCGGTGGACAACCTGCTCGCCGCCCTGGGCATCGGCGCCGACGCCGGGCGCCCGCCCAACGCGCTGAACCTGGACGCGATCGCCGCGGCCGGCGGCGCGCGGGCGATTGCGGACAAAAAACGATAGGGAGCCTGCGGCGCCGCGCGCGACGCGCACGGCAGGTTCCCCGAATCCACCTGGCAGTGCGGCTGTTCCTCCCCTTCTTTTTCTGCGGATCGAATCTTCCATGAGCAATGCAACCCGTCGTTTCAACGTCGCCGTCGTCGGCGCCACCGGTGCCGTCGGCGAGACCATGCTGAGCATCCTCGCCGAGCGCGATTTCCCCGTCGCCACGCTGTACCCGCTGGCCTCCGAGCGCTCGGCCGGCGGCCAGGTCGAATTCAAGGGCCACAAGGTCACCGTGCTCGACCTGGCGACCTTCGATCCGAGCGGCGTGGACATCGCGCTGTTCTCCGCGGGCGGCGGCATCTCCAAGGAGTACGCGCCGAAATTCGCCGCGGCCGGCGCGGTGGTGATCGACAACTCCTCGACCTTCCGCTACGACGACGACGTGCCGCTGGTGGTGTCGGAGGTCAACCCGCACGCGCTGAAGAACCGCCCGCGCGGCATCGTCGCCAACCCCAATTGCTCGACCATGCAGCTGATGCCGGTGCTGGCGCCGATCCACAAGGAATACGGCATCGAGCGCATCAACGTGGCCACCTACCAGTCGGTGTCCGGCGCCGGCCGCTCGGGCATGGAGGAGCTGGGCAAGCAGACCGCGCAGTTGCTGGCGTTCCAGGACATCGAGCCGCAGAAGTTCCAGGCGCAGATCGCCTTCAACCTGATCCCGCACATCGACGACTTCCAGCCCAACGGCTACACCAAGGAAGAGATGAAGCTGGTGTGGGAGACGCAGAAGATCCTCGAGGACAGCAGCATCCTGGTGAACCCCACCGCGGTGCGCGTGCCGGTGTTCTTCGGCCATTCCGAGGCGGTCAACATCGAGACCAAGCGCAAGATCACCGTCGAGCAGGCGCGCGCGCTGCTGGGTCAGGCGCCGGGCGTGGAAGTGGTCGACGAGCACAAGGCCGGCGGCTATCCGACCCCGGTGACCCATGCCTCCGGCAAGGACCCGGTGTTCGTCGGCCGCATTCGCGAGGACTTCTCGCACCCGCGCGGCCTCAATCTGTGGGTGGTGGCCGACAACATCCGCAAGGGCGCCGCGCTCAATGCGGTGCAGCTGGCCGAGCTGGTGGCTCAGGAGGGCTGAAAGCCGGGACCCGGGTCCCGCGGTTTCATGGCGTGGCGGCGTGGCTGGCCGCGCGGCCTGATCGTGTGGCGGAGTGGAGCGAAGGCCGGGGCGCGAGCCCTGGCTTTTTGTTTGGAAAATGGAAGTCGCAGGTATCCGCGCTCGCCCCGTTGTGGGAGGGACTTCAGTCCCGACGCGAGATCCCGCACACCGCGTTATGAAGCGCGGTCCCTGTCTCGGATTTCCGAGTCCCCAGCCTCCCCACGGGGGCTTTTCCGGGCCCGGATTTTTTGGGAACTTCAGTCCCGACAGCGGCCGCACCTCGCGTCGGGACTGAAGTCCCTCCCACAGTGGCGTGCCTGGGCTTTCCTGCTGCAGTATGTTCTTGCGTCGTGGATTTCAGCAGTGCACCAGCAACGCGGTCCCTGTCTCGGCTTTTCCGGACCCCGGGTCCCCGGTCCCGGCTTCCTATATATTGCACGCATGACTCCAAGGGGCAGGGGCGGGATGCGCCTACAACCACGTTTGTTCCGTCGCCATCGCGGCGATGCGGTGTCCGCCGTGCGCGGGCTGCGCCATGTCTGTCGCGCCGCCGCGGCGCTGCTGTTGCTGGCCTGCAGCCAGGCCGCGCTGGCCCTGGGCCTGGGCGATATCCGCGTGCTGTCCAAGCCGGGAGAGCCCTTCCTGGCCGAGATCCCGGTGATCTCCAACGAGCCGGGCGAACTGGAGCGGGCGCGGGTGGCGCTCGCCTCGCCGGCGACCTTCGCGCGGGTCGGGCTGGAGCGCCCGCAGGGCCTGGTCAGCGATCTGCAGTTCCGTTTCACCCAGACCCGCAAGGGCCGCGCGGTGATCCAGGTCAGCAGCCGCATGCCGGTCGACGTGCCGTCGCTGAGCTTCCTGATCGAGGTCGATTGGGGCCAGGGGCGGCTGATCCGCGAATACTCCGCGCTGATCGATGCGCCCAACACCGCCGCCGCGATCGATGCACCGGCGATCGATGCGCCGGCCGCGGCGCAGCCGTCCGACCGCATCGCCCGCGAAACGTCCACCGCGGCGCCAGCGCCTGCAGCCGCCGCCACGCCGGCGACGCCGAGCGCCAGGCCCGCCGCCACGCCGCGTCCGGCGCCGGCCCCCGCGGCCGCGCCCGGCGATGCGCTGGCGCCGGTGCGCGCCGGGCAGACCCTGTCGCAGATCGCCGGGCAACTGGCGCGCGGCAACGGCCATTCGCTGGACCAGACCATGGTCGCGCTGCTGCGCGCCAATCCGGACGCCTTCATCCGCGGCAATCTCAACCTGCTCAAGCAGGGCGCGGTGTTGCGCACGCCGCGCGAGGAGGACCTGGCCAGCCTGGATGCCGCCGCCGCCGAGGCGGTGGTGCGCGAGCAGGCGGCGCAATGGCGCCAGGCGCGTGCGCCGGTGCCGCAGCCGGCACAGGCGCAGCAGGACGCGGCGACGGCGCAGACTGCGCCCAAGCCGGCCGCCGCGGCGCCGGCCGCCGCCGCTGGCGCACGCCTGGAAATCGCGCCGGCGGTGCCGGCGACGCGCCGCGAGGCGGGAACCAAGTCCGGCACCGGTGCCGGCGACGAAGGAGACATGGTGGCAGCCCAACAATTGCAGCAGGCGCGCGAAGACCTCGCGGCACGCGATGCCGAGGTTCAGGAATTGCGCTCGCGGGTGGAGCAGCTCGAAAAGCTCAAGTCCCAGCAGCAGCAACTGATCGCGTTGAAGGACAGCGACCTGGCCGCGGCGCAGAAGCGCCTGGCCCAGGCCGGGCAGGCGGCGCCGGCCGCGGCGGCCGCCCAGGCACCGGCCAATGACGGGTTCCCGCTGTGGCTGTGGGGCGGGCTGAGCCTGCTGGTGCTGGGCCTCGGTGCCTGGCTGCTGTCGCGCCGGCGCAAGCCCTCGCCGCTGCCGCCGTTGCCGCGCGACGACGACGCTGCGCTGGCGGCGAGCGCCGCGGTGCCGGTGGTCGCGCACCGTGATGTCGATGCGCCGGAACTGCCGCCGCTGGAGCCGGCCGAGCCGCTGGCCGAGGAGGAGACGGTCGCCCGCGACCACGAGGCGTTGGAAGAGTGGTCGCGCGCCGACCATCTGGACCACGCTGCCGCCGATCACGCCGATCACCACACCGCGCTCGACGACGACGCCTTCGAGCGCGTGCTGGCGCAGCAGTCGCTGCGGCAGGCGCCGGCCGATGCGCCGCTGTCCGCGGACAACGACGACGACCATTCCGCTGGCGTGTCCGATGCCCATTCGGAGGCCGCACCGGCCGCCGAGCCGGCTGCCGAGGCGCCGTGGCGGCAGCCGTCGCCGGTGGTCGCAGTGCCGGGCGGCGACGCCCATGCCGACAAGGACGCCGGCGGCGGCCGGCAGGAGCCGACCTGGCATCAGCCTGCCGCGCCGGCCCCGGCCCCGGTCGAAGCACCGTCGCCGTATCCGCCGGCGGGCCGCGAGCGGTTGGAACTGGCGGTTGCGTACATGGATCTGGGCGACAACGAGACGGCACGTACCCTGCTGGCCGAGGTCGCGGCCAGTGGCGATCCGGCCGCACGCGCCGAGGCGCTGCAATTGCTGGGACGGCTGGACTGATGGTGGCAGGCGGCGCGCGGCGCGCTCGCCGCGGCCGTCCGGCCTGGATCGGGACGGCCCAGCGGCATTTTGCGCATCGGCGACGGGCGCGCGCCGAGCGCGCGCTCCCGATTGGGCAGAGGCACTGCCGCGATGGCGTTGCAGGCGCCCCGTGTTGGTCCCTGCGCGCGTCGGCCACGCCGCTCTCCGAGGGAGACGCCGCACTGCGACGGAGGTCCGCATGCGCTACGCGCTAGGCGTGGAGTACGACGGCAGCGAGTTCCAGGGCTGGCAGCAGCTCGGCGAGAGTGGCGGCCCCAGCGTGCAGGCCACGCTGCAGGCGGCGCTGTCGTCGGTGGCCGACGCCCCGGTCAGCGTGGTCTGCGCCGGCCGCACCGATGCCGGCGTGCACGGCGAGTGCCAGGTGGTGCATTTCGATTGCGATGCGCCGCGCCCGGCGCGCGGCTGGATGCTGGGCGCCACCGCGCGGCTGCCGCCCTCGGTCTGCGTGCGCTGGTGCGTGCCGGTGGCCGACGACTTCCACGCGCGCTTCTCCGCCCGCGCGCGCCGCTACCGCTACCGCCTGCTCAACCGCCAGGTACGCCCGGCGCTGTACCGGCAGACCCTGAGCTGGGAGCGGCGGCCGCTGCAGGCCGACGCCATGCACGCGGCGGCGCAGGCGCTGCTGGGCGAGCAGGACTTCAGTGCTTTCCGCAGCGTGCAGTGCCAGGCCCTGCACGCGCGCCGCGAGCTGCAGTCGATCGCGGTGACCCGCAGCGGCGAGCTGGTCGAGATCCAGGTCCAGGCCAATGCATTCCTTCATCACATGGTGCGCAATATCGTTGGTTCCCTTGTCATGGTGGGAACGGGCGAAAAGCCGGTGTCCTGGATTGGCGAACTGCTCGCGGGACGCGACCGCCGCGTCGCTGGTCCGACGGCACCGCCGCAGGGCCTGGTGTTCGTCGGTCCCCTCTATCCCGCCCACTGGACGCTTCCGGACGAGGTCACGCTATGAATCGCACGCTGTATCGCACCCGCATCAAGTTCTGCGGCATGACCCGCGCCGGCGACATCCGCCTGGCAGGCGAGTTGGGCGTGGATTCGATCGGGTTCGTGTTCGCCCATGGCAGCCCGCGGCGGGTGGCGCCGGCCGAGGCACGGGCCATGCGCCAGGCCGCCGCGCCGATGGTGGACGTGGTGGCGCTGTTCCGCAACAACCCCAAGGACGAGGTGCGCGAGGTGCTGCGCACGGTGCGTCCGACCCTGCTGCAGTTCCATGGCGACGAGGACGACGGCTTCTGTCGCAGCTTCAATCTGCCGTACCTGAAGGCGGTGCCGATGGGCGGCGGCGAGGTGAATGCGCGCACCCTGCAGCTGCAGTATCCGAACGCAGCTGGCTTCCTGTTCGACAGCCACGCCCCCGGCGAAAGCGGCGGTTCGGGCAAGACCTTCGACTGGTCGCGGCTGCCGACCGGCCTGCACCGGCCGTTCCTGCTCGCCGGCGGCATCAATGGCGACAACGTGTTCGACGCGATCATCGGCACCCTGCCGTGGGGCGTGGACGTGTCCAGCGGCATCGAGAGCCAGCCCGGGATCAAGGACGGCCACAAGATGCGCAAGTTCGTCGAGGAAGTGCGCCGCGCCGACTGCCACGAGTTGAACACCAACTGCTGAGCGCGGCCGGCTGGCACGCACCGCCGGGAGCAGCCCGCTGCCGGGTCCGGGCCGGCGCCGGCCGCCGCAGGTGCCGCCGCCTCGGCCCGCGTCGCGGGCCAACCGCCGCGACTTTCACGTATCATCCGGCTCTAGAACCTGCCGGCGGTCCGCCGCGCGCCGTGCGCGCAGGCCGGCGGGATGACGCGAGCCCATGATGGGACGCGCCGTCACGGCACAGCAAGGATGAGGGGGATGGCCGAGTTCCTGAACGTCGCACTGGGATTTCCCACGTTGCCGTACAGCATCCTGTTGGCATTTTCCGCGCTCTACTGGGCGCTGGCCGCCTTCGGCATCGGCGACCATGCCGCGCCCGACGGGCATCTGCATGTCGACGGCGCCGACCATGGCCTGCACGGCGTGTCCGCCGTCTTCGCGCGGCTGGGCCTGGGCGGTGCGCCGGTGATGCTGGTGGTGGTGCTGCTGTCGTTCTGGGGCTGGCTCGGCACCTATTTCGTCCATCTGTTCCTGCTGCAGTCCTTGCCGGCCGGCCTGCGCTGGGGCATCGGCAGCGGCGTGGCGCTGTTGGCCCTGCTGCCTGCGCTGCCGCTGACCTCCTGGATGCTGCGGCCGCTGCGCCGGCTGTTGCTGCGGCTGCGTCCGGTGGCGCAGACGTCGTTGCTCGGCAAGGTCGGCGTCGTCGCCTCGCCGCGTGCCGACGCGGACTCCGGCTACGCCACCGTCGACGATGGCGGCGCCGGCCTGGTCCTGCAGGTGCGTGCCCAGGCCGGCCAGGTCTATCCGCGCGGCGAGCGCGTGGTGCTGGTCGACTACGTGCAGGCGCACAACCACTATCTGATCGCCCGCGAGCAGGATCTGCCGGGTTTGCCGTTTCCACACAGCCTGATTGCGGGCGATAAGGAGATCCACCGATGAGTTTTGCGACGATGGCGCCGTTTCTGATCGGCGTCGGCATCCTGCTGGTGCTGCTGCTGGGGCTGGCCGGCCTGTTCCGCGCGTTCTACCGCAAGGTAGATCAGGGCGTAGCGCTGATCGTCAACGACATGAGCGCCACGCCCAAGGTGCACTTCACCGGCGCGTTGATCGTGCCGGTGCTGTACCGCGCCGAGCTGATGCGGATCAGCCTGATCACCCTTCAGGTCGACCGCCGCGGCAAGGAAGGGCTGATCTGCCGCGACAACATGCGCGCCGACATCGCCGTGGCGTTCTACCTGCGGGTCAACGAGACCCAGGCCGACGTGCTGCGCGTGGCCAAGGCGATCGGCGCCGACCGCGCCTCGGACAAGGACGCGGTCGACGAACTGTTCAACGCCAAGTTCTCCGAGGCGCTCAAGACGGTGGGCAAGAAGTTCGAGTTCACCGAGCTGTTCGAGAAGCGCCAGGAGTTCCGCGACGAGATCATCGCGGTGATCGGCAACGACCTCAACGGCTACGTGCTCGAGGACGTGGCGATCGACTACCTGGAGCAGACGCCCAAGGCGCTGCTGGATCCGCACAACATCCTCGACGCCGAGGGCATCCGCAAGATCACCGAGCTCACCGGCACCCAGAACGTGGTCACCAACGAGCTGGAGCAGAACGCGAAGCTGGCGATCACCAAGAAGAACGTGGAGGCGCGCGAGGCGATGCTGGCGCTGGAGCGGCAGCAGGCCGAGGCCGAGGCGCGGCAGAAGCGCGAGGTCGACACGATCCGCGCGCGCGAGCAGGCCGAGACGCTGAAGGTGCAGGAGGAGCAGCGTCAGTTGGCGGAGAACGCGCGCATCGAGGCGCAGCAGCTGATCGACATCCGCGAGCAGAACCGCCTGCGCGAGGTCGAGGTGGCCGAACAGAACCGCCAGCGCGCGGTGGCCATCGAGGTCGAGCGGGTCGCGCGTGCGCGCCAGCTGGAGCAGGTCACCACCGATCGCGAGGTGCAACTGCAGGGCGTGGAGCGCGACAAGGTGGTCGAGAACGGCAAGATGGACGTGGCCAACATCACCCGCGAGCGCATCGCCATCGACAAGACCGTGGCGCAGGAAGAGGAGCGGATCAAGGAAGTGCGTCAGGTCGCCGAGGCCGACCGGCTCAAGCAGGTCACGATCCTGGAAGCGGAGGCCAAGGCGCAGGAACTGCTGGTGCGCCAGGTCAAGGACGCGCAGGCGCGCGAGACCGCGGCCAAGCACCGCGCGGTCGAACTGACCACCCTGGCGCAGGCCGAACACGAGGCCGCCGGCAAGCAGGCCGAAGCCAAGAAGCTGCTCGCCGACGGCATCCGCGCCGAGAAGGCCGCGCCCGGTCTGGCCGACGCGCAGGTCAAGGAAGCCTCGGCGCTGGCGATCGAGAAGGTCGGTATCGCCGAGGCGCGGGTGATCGAGGCCAAGGCCGATGCCAGCCTCAAGCAGGGCAGCAACGAGGCGCGCGTGCTGGCCGAGACGCTGCAGGCCAAGGCGCAGGGCGAAGAGCAGATGGGCAAGGCCAAGGCCAGCGCCGCCGAGTCGATCGGCATGGCCGAGGCGGTGGTGGTGGAGAAGCGCCTGTTGGCCGAGGCCGACGGCCTGACCCGCAAGTTCGAGGCGATCGGCGCGCTCAGCGACAGCGCGCGCGGCCACGAGGAATTCCGGATGCTGCTCGACAACAGCCTCAAGCAGGCGCTGGCGTCGATCGAGGCCGGCAAGGAAGTGTCCAAGGAGAACGCCGAGGTCATCGCCAGCGCCCTGCGCAATGCCGACATCGACCTGGTCGGCGGCGACGGCGGCATGTTCGACAACCTCATCAAGGCGGTCTCGCTCGGCAAGTCGATCGAAGGCCTGGCCGACAAGAGCCCGATCGTGCAGGACCTGATGCAGCGCTATCTCGGCGTGCAGCGCGGCGCGGCGGCGCCGTCGCGGCTGGCGCCGGACGCGACTGTCCAACTGCCCGTCGCCGAGCCTTGAGCGCGGCACTGGACTGAGTGCGCAGGCGGCGCGCGGCCGGCGACGGTGGCGCGCCGCCGCAACCCGTGGCGGGCGCGCGGCGCGATGCGCCGATCCCCCGCAAGCCGGCAGGAGCCGCGACGATGGCAACACCCCCCCAACCCCAGACCGATCCCCAGCCCGAGGGCGACGCGCCCAGCCAGGTCGACCAGGCGGTCGCCCAGGGCGGCGCCTACGACGTGCTGCGCAAGCGCTTGGTCGAGCAGGGCGCGCGGCTGCAGGACGCGGTCGAGGCGCTCAACCGGCAGCGCCTGCAGGAGTTCGGCGACAGCCGTCTCGAGGTGGACGGCCGCTTCCGCATCCGCACCGAGCACAATTGCGTCGGCCGCGACATCGTGCAGGTCGGGCCGGACCTGCTGCTGTTCGGCTACAACGTGTTCCTCGGGCTCAAGAACCAGACCCGCGTGCAGGACGTGTTCGGGCTGTACCGGCTGGTCGAGGGCGCCGACGGCTACGACGTCAGCCCGATCGACCTGGCCGGCAGCTTCCTCGGCCAGGCCGGCTTCGTGCACGACTTCGGCGAGCTGTACGCCTACTACAAGCACGCGCGGCTGCTGCAACTGATCGTCATCGGCGGCAAGCTGCTGGCGGCGTTCCAGATCGGCGAGCGCAGCAGCGACGTGCGCGTGTTCCGCTGGGCGCAGGACAGCGACGGCGCGCTCACCTACATCGATGCGCGCGGCGAACGCGACATCGCGCTGCCGCCGCCGTTCGACTTCGAATGGACCCGCGCCACCCGCGAGATGGCGGTGAACGGGCGCCATTCGCATCTGAACATCCTCGATACCCTGTTCGTGGAGACCATCGGCGGCGATCTGACCATCAAGGTCGAGAACAACACCGAGACCGGGCAGGGCATCTACAGCGAACCGGTGGAGGACAAGACCCAGTCGCTGGACGATGCGCAGTTCGATTTCGCGCGGGTCGGCAGCCTGGTCCTGCTCAAGGTGCTGCCGTATCGCGAGACGCAGTGGCGCGGGCTGATCTACAACACGCTCAGCGGCCGCATCGTGCGCAACGACGCCATCGTGCAGGCCTGCGTGCAGCTGCCCGAGGACCACGGCATCATTTTTCCCGGCGGCTATTACCTGCAGAACGGCGATCACAAGGCGTTCGACGCGGCGATGGACGGGATGCAGTTCAAGCGCGCGATCCGCTCGCCCAACGGCGAGGACGTGCTGTACATCTTCTACGAGCGCGAGGGCGGCAAGTCCGCGCTGTTCGTCTACAACACCATCCGCCGCGCGCTGCAGAACCCGGTGTTCGGCCATGGCTATGCGTTGCTGCAGGACGGGCGCATGGTGCTGTTCCATGCCGAGGGCAGCGAGCCGACCCGGATCCATCCGATGCAGGTCTGGCAGACTCCCTTCAGCAGCGACGAATTCGCTGCCAGGCGCCCGCCGAGCAACACCTTCCTCGGCCGCATCGGCAATGCCGAACTGGTGCGCGGCATCTCCAGCCTGTTCGGGCTGGCGCGCGCGATCGACCGCGACGAGGTGTCGGTGCAGCGCTACCAGTTGCTGGTGGAGGACGCGCGGCGCCTGTTCGACGCGCACCATTGGCTGGAGGACGCGCACTGCGGCGACCTGGCCGGCGTGCTGCGCGGCATCAGCGCCACCGGCGAGGCGGTGCTGGACGAATACGAAAAGGTGCTGTCGATCCGCCAGCAGTCCGACCAGGCGATGGCCGAGGCCACGGCCGCGCACAAGGCGCTGCTGGCGCGGCTGCAGCCGGAGAACTGGAATAGCATCCAGGAGTTCGTCGAACCGCTCAACGCCATCGCCGCACAGCGCGGCCATCTGCTGACCATCCGCGAGTACCGCTACATCGACACCGATGCGATCGATGCGATGGGCGCGACGCTGCAGCAGGCCCACGACACGGTCGGCGCCGCCACCGGGCGTTTCCTCGGCAGCGAAAGCGCGCTGGCGCCGTTGCACGCGCGCCTGGCCGAGCTGGACGCGGCGGCGCAGGCGGCGGCGACCGCGCGCGCGCTGTCCGAGCAGGTGCAGGCGATGCGGGCGATGTCGGCCGACCTGGACCTGCTGTCGGAACTGATGGCCGGGCTCAAGGTCGACGACGCCACCGAGCGCACCCGCGTGGTCGAGGCCCTGTCCGAAGTCTATGCGCGGCTCAACCAGGCGCGCGCGCGTGCCGAGCAGCGCCGCAAGAGCCTGGGTTCGGCCGAGACCGTGGCCCAGTTCGGTGCGCAGTTCGCGCTGTTCGGCCAAGCAATCACCAGCGCGCTGGCGCTGTCCACCGATCCCGAGCGCGCCGACGAGCAACTGTCGCGGCTGATGGTGCAACTGGAGGAACTGGAGAGCCAGTTCGGCGAGCACGAGCAGTTCCTCGGCGACATCCTCAGCAAACGCGAGGAACTGGTCGAGGCGTTCGAGACGCACAAGCAGGCCTTGCTCGACGACCGCCAGCGCAAGGCGCGCTCCTTGCTGGACGCGGCCTCGCGCATCCTCGACGGCCTGCCGCGGCGCACCGAGCGCTTCGCCAACGCCGACGAACTCAACGCCTTCTTCGCCGGCGACCCGCTGATTCTCAAGCTGCGCGAGCTGGCCGAGCGGCTGCGCGGCTACCGCGACAGCGTCAAGGCCGACGACGTCGAGGCGCGGCTGAAGGGCGTGCGCGACCAGGCAGTGCGCGCGCTGCGCGACCGCAGCGAGCTGTTCGAGGCCGGCGGCAACGTGGTGCGGCTGGGTCCGCGGCACCGCTTCAGCGTCAACACGCAAGCACTGGACCTGACCCTGCTGCCGCGCGAGGACGGACTGGCGCTGCATCTGACCGGCACCGACTACCTGGAGCCGCTGCAGGACGCCGCACTGGACGCCACCCGCGCCTACTGGCAGGTGACGCTGGATTCGGAATCGCCCACGCTGTACCGCGGCGAATACCTGGCCGGGCGCATGCTGGAAGCGGCGCTGGCGGGCGAGGAGGGGCTGAGCCTGGATGCGCTGGCGCAACTGGCGGCCACACCCGACGCGCTGGCGCGCAGCGTGCGCGACTTCGCCGCGCCGCGCTACCGCGAGGGCTACGAGCGCGGCATCCACGACCACGACGCCACGCGCATCCTGCAGGCGCTGCTGCCCTTGCAGCAGGCCGCGGGCACGCTGATGCACGCCCCGGCCGCGCGCGCGCTGGCGCTGGCGTTCTGGGCCGAACGCCAGCGCGAGGAGGAGGTGGCCGCGTGGGTCGCGCGCCAGGCCGGCGCCGATGCGATCGCGCGCCTGTTCGGCGCGCGTGACGGCCGCGACGCGCTGCAGGCCGAGATGGCACAGGCCATGCACCGCTTCGCTGAGGACGCGGGGCTTGCGTTCGATGCCGCCCAGGCGCGGGCGGCCGCCGCCTACCTGGCGGCCGAACTGGCGCAGGGCGAACCGACTTTTCCGTTCAGCCGGCATGCGCGGGAACTGCTCGATGCGCTGCATGCGCGGTTGGCCGAGGCCGGGCTGCGCGAGCAGTTCGAGCAAGGCCTGGAACGCGTGCGCGGCAAGCTCGGCGCCGCCTGGACGCAGGCCAGCCAGTGGGTGCAGGGCCTGTGCCACGATCCGCGCTTCGCGGTCCACGCCGGCTACGCGCCCGAGGCGGTGGCGATCGCGCTACTGGCGCCGCGGCTGCGCAGCCGCGCCAGCGAGGTGGCGTTGATGGCCACGGTGGAGGGCCTGCTCGGCGAACATCCGCGCATCGAAGGCGGGCGCCTGCGCCTGGCCATCGACGATTTCCTGGCGCGCCTGCGCCACCACGAGCAGGTGTTCGTGCCCGGCTTCCGCCAGTACCAGGCACTGCGCCAGCAGGTCATCGCCCGCGAGCGCGAGCAGTTGCGCCTGTCCGAGTTTAAGCCGCGGCCGCTGTCCTCGTTCGTGCGCAACAAGCTGATCAATGAGGTCTACCTGGGCGTGATCGGCGACAACCTGGCCAAGCAGATGGGCACGGTCGGCGAGAACAAGCGCAGCGACCTGATGGGCATGCTGATGCTGATCTCGCCGCCCGGCTACGGCAAGACCACGCTGATGGAGTACGTCGCCAGCCGGCTCGGCCTGGTCTTCATGAAGATCAATGGTCCCGCGCTGGGCCACGCGGTGCGCTCGCTGGATCCGGCGCAGGCGCCGGACGCCACCGCGCGACAGGAATTGCTCAAGCTCAATCTCGCGCTGGAGATGGGCAACAACACCATGCTGTACGTCGACGACATCCAGCACATGCACCCGGAATTCCTGCAGAAGTTCATCTCGCTGTGCGACGGCACGCGCCGCATCGAGGGCGTGTGGAAGGGGCGCACGCGCACCTACGACATGCGCGGCAAGAAGTTCTGCGTGGTGATGGCCGGCAATCCGTACACCGAGTCCGGCGAGGTGTTCAAGATTCCGGACATGCTCGCCAACCGCGCCGACATCTACAACCTGGGCGACGTGCTCGGCGGCATGGAGGAGGCGTTCCTGCTCAGCTACATCGAGAACGCGCTCACCTCCAATCCGGTGCTCGCGCCGCTGGCCACGCGCGAGCTGGCGGATCTGTACCTGCTGGTGGATCGCGCGCGCGGCAAGGAGATCTCCAGCAACGCGCTCAGCCATGCCTACAGCGGCGCGGAGATCAACGAGATCGTGGCCACGCTGCAGCGCCTGCTGCGCGTGCGCGAGGTGGTGTACAAGGTCAACCAGCAGTACATCGCCAGCGCTGCGCAGGACGATCGCTACCGCACCGAGCCGCCGTTCCGGCTGCAGGGCAGCTACCGCAACATGAACAAGCTGGCGGAGAAGGTCTCGCCGGTGATGAACGAGGCCGAGTTGCAGCAGCTGATCTCCGACCACTACCTGGGCGAGGCGCAACTGCTGACCAGCGGCGCCGAGGAGAACCTGCTCAAGCTGGCCGAGTTGCGCGGCGCGATGGGCGCCGAGGAACAGGCGCGCTGGGACCAGATCAAGCGCGACTTCCTGCGCAACAAGGCGATGGGCGCCGACGAGGCCGATGTCGGCGGGCGCATGGTGGCGCAGCTGGCGGACATCGCAGGCGGCCTGCAGGGGCTGCGTGCCGAGCCGAGTCCGGAACCGGCACGCTGGGAGCAACTTCTTGCGCTGCTGCGGCAGGTGCTGGCCGAACGCGAGCGCGAAGCGCCGCCCGCCACGCCTGTGATCACGCCGGCCGCGCCTGCGCCGACGGAAGCATCGGTCACGCCCGCGCTGCAGCCCTTGCTGGACGCACTCGCGCGCTCGCACGAGGGCCAGGCGCAGGCCGGGCAGGCGCTGACCGCGCTGGCAGAGGCGCTGCGCGCGTCGTTGCGCGAGCCGTCCGCGCCGGAAGCGGAGCCGCGCGTGCGGCGGCCGCGCACGCTGGCCGAACGCCAGCTCGACGAAGCGCTGGCGCGGCATTTCTATGGCGACGCGGGCGCCGCGCGCAGCGACGATCCCGAACCTGGCCCGGCGTGAGCACGCGCGCCGCTCCTGCGCTGCCCGAGCCGCCGGTGTCGCCGCCCGCGGCGAACGACGCGCAGGCCGCGTCCGGCTACGCGGCGCCGCTGCTGGAGGCGGTCGCACAGGCGCCGGCCGCGCGCGCCGCCGCGCCGGACGCCGGCGCGGCACTGGTGCAGGAGCTCGAGCGCATCCAGCACGCACTGCAGGCGCGCGATCCGCGGCGGATCCGCCGCGACAGCAGCCTGCTCGGCCGTCTGCTCGGCCGCGACCTGGAGCGCCAGGCCGAGGCCGAGACCCTGCAGGCGCAACTGGGCGTGGTCCTGTTGCGCGCCGATGCGCATGCCCAGGCGCTGCGGCACGCGGGCCAGGCATATGCCGAAAGCGCCGGCGTCGCCGAGGCCGGCGTGGCCGCGCTCGAGCGCTGGATCGCCGCGGCGCCGACGCCCGACCCGGCGTTGGCGCAGGCCTGGAACCAGCGACTCGACCACTTGCGCCGCCTCGCCGCCGCCTGGCGCCTGGAAGCGGCGCAATGGCGGTTGCTGCAACAGCAGGGCGAGGACCTGCTGCAACGCTACAGGAACATCCGCGACGTGCTGCTGCCGGCTTGGCGCCAGGCCGCCGTCACGCCGCAGGCAGCGCAGGGCAGGGACCACGTGGCCCGCGCCGCACAGGCGCAGCAACACATCCTGGCCGAATTGCAGGCCATGCGGGCTAGACTGCGCTGAGCCTGCGCCGCCGCCGCGAATCGCTATCGAAGGAGAGCCATGATGACCCAGGAACACCCGCTGACGCCGCAGAGCCTGCCGCTGCAACCCGACGAAGCCGAGCTCAAGGCGCTCGGCCTGGTGCCGGACGATCGTGCGCAGATCGCCGCGCTGGCGCAGGGCCTGCGCGAACTCACGCCCGGCAGCCTGCACCTGTTCGGCACCGAGGTCGCCGCGCAGACCGCCGCGTTCTCCAGCCAGTTGCTGGACCAGGTCCGCAACCGCGACCTGGAGGCCAGCGGCGACAAGCTCGGCGAAGTGGTGCGGATCGCGCGCGCGCTCAAGCTCGACCAGCTCGGCGAGCGCTCGCGGGTGCCGCTGATCGGCGGCCTGATCGATCGCCTGCGCGCGTCCAAGGACGAACTGGTGCAGAAGTTCAGCGACACCAACCGGCAGATCGAACAACTGCTGCGCGACGTCGGCGCGCAGCAGGCCAACCTCGGCCAGCGCGTGGGCGAATTCGACCGCATGCACCAGATGGTGCAGGCCGAGCGCCGCGAACTGGGCCTGCACGTCGCTGCCGGCAAGCTGCGCCTGGCCGAACTGCAGCAACAGCACCTGGCGCTGGCGGGTCAGGACGATCCGCAGGCGCGCGGCCAGCGCGCCGAGATCGACACCGCCCTGCGCCTGCTCGACAAGCGCGTCGGCGACCTGCAGGTGATGCAGCACGCGGCCGAGCAGGCGCTGCCGATGATCCGGCTGATTCAGGCCAACACGCTGCAACTGATCGAGAAGTTCAATACCGTCCGCGACATCACCATCCCGTCGTGGAAGCGCCAGTTCGCGATCCAGCTGTCGCTGCACGAGCAGCAGAACGCGGCGGCGCTGTCCAACGCCATCGACGATGCCACCAACGACATCATGCGCCGCAACGCCGACCTGCTGCGGCAGGCCTCGGTGGACACGGCGCGCGCCAACCAACGCGCGGTGATCGACATGGACACGCTGCGCCACGTGCACGAGCAACTGATCGCCACGGTGGAGGAGGTGCGCGAGATCCACCGCGACGGCATGCAGCAGCGGCGCGCCGCCGAGGTCGAGCTGAGCCGGCTGCGCGACGACCTGCAGCGGCGCCTGGCCGCGCCGGCGCAGCCGGGCTGACGCGCGCGCCCGCCGATGGGCGCTCGACGCCCCACCCACCCATGTAGAGCGGCTTCAGCCGCGACAGACACCTCCACTCCCGCGCACGCCAGGCGTCGCGGCCAAGCGTCCTGTACAGCGCGGTTGCGCCGCGAATTGCCAGCGAACTGGCCAGGCAATACGCCTAACCGCGATCCTCCCGCAACTCGCCGGCCAACCACCCGGCCAACGCCTCCACCCGTGGATCCTGCTGCTCCCGCCGCGCGCACAGCGCCCACTGCCCGCCGGTGTCGACGAAGCCCCACGGCGCCAGCAGGCGGCCATTGGCCAGGTCGTCGGCGACCAGCGGCTGCGGCGCGATCGCCACGCCGATTCCGGCCAGCGCCGCTTCCAGCAGGTAGTACAGGTGTTCAAAGCCGGTGCCATAGCGCAACTGCGCCGGCGCCAGGCCTTGCGCCTCGGCCCAGGCCGGCCAGGCCTGCGGGCGCGACACCGTATGCAGCAGCGGCAGTCCCTGCAGTGCCGCCGGCGCGGCCGTGGTCAGGGCCTGTGCCTGCGGCAGGGCCGGGCTGAGTACCGGGCCGATCCGCTCCGGCGCCAGCACGCGCACCTGCCAGTCCGCCGGCCATGGCGCCTGGCCCAGCAGCAGCGCCGCATCCAGGCCGTCCAGGTCGGCGGCGAAGTCGCCCTCGTGCGCGGACAGGTGCAGGGTCAGCGCCGGCAGGTCGCGCTGCAGCGCCTGCAGCCGCGGAATCATCCAGCGGGCGAGGATGCTGCCGGGGCAGCCCAGCACCAGCGCGGCCGGGCGCGATGGGCGGCGCAACTCCGC
The DNA here is from genome assembly GCF_009192885.1 of Xanthomonas sp. LMG 12462. Lineage (NCBI taxonomy): Bacteria > Pseudomonadati > Pseudomonadota > Gammaproteobacteria > Lysobacterales > Lysobacteraceae > Xanthomonas > Xanthomonas sp. LMG 12462. Next base: position 100,130 of record NZ_NMPP01000043.1, read on the forward strand.
CACCGCGTCCTGCAACTGCGCGAAGGCGCTGCCGGCGGCCTCGCACAGGTGCGTGCCGGCGGCGGTCGGGCGGATGCCGCGGCCGTCGCGCTGCAGCAGCGGCAGCCCCAGTTCCTGCTCCAGCAGCCGCACCTGACGGCTCACCGCGCCATGGGTGACATGCAGTTCCGCCGCCGCGGCGCCGACGCTGCGCAGCCGCGCGGCGGCCTCGAACGCACGCAGGGCGTTGAGCGAGGGCAGGCGGCGCGTGCTGGTCATGTGAGTTTTCCTGACGGATTGCGTCAGACTTTATCGGTTTTTCTGTGGGAACGTGTGCGCTAAAGTGCAGGCCTGTCCTGTTGCCCCCGGTTGCGCCATGTCCTCTGTCCCCGTCAGCGACTTCCACGCCTATCCCGACGCCGCCGGCCATTTCGGCCGCTACGGCGGCCGTTTCGTCGCCGAGACCCTGATCGGCCCGCTGCAGGAGCTGGCCGCGGCCTACGACGCCGCGCGCCAGGATCCGGCCTTCATCGCCGCCTACGACAAGGACCTGACCCACTACGTCGGCCGGCCCAGTCCGATCTACCACGCCGAGCGGCTCAGCCGCGAAGTCGGCGGCGCGCAGATCCTGCTCAAGCGCGAGGACCTGAACCACACCGGCGCGCACAAGATCAACAACACCATCGGCCAGGCGCTGCTGGCCAGCCGCATGGGCAAGACCCGCATCATCGCCGAGACCGGCGCCGGCCAGCACGGCGTGGCCAGCGCCACGGTGGCCGCGCGGCTGGGCCTGGAGTGCGTGGTGTACATGGGCGCCACCGACATCGAGCGGCAGAAGATCAACGTCTACCGGATGAAGCTGCTCGGCGCCACGGTGGTGCCGGTGCATTCCGGCTCGGCCACGCTCAAGGACGCGCTCAACGAGGCGATGCGCGATTGGGTGACCAACGTGCAGGACACTTTCTACATCATCGGCACCGTCGCCGGCCCCGATCCTTACCCGCGCATGGTGCGCGACTTCAACGCCATCGTCGGCCGCGAGGCGCGCGCGCAGATGCTGGCCGACTACGGCCGCCTGCCGGATGCGATCAGCGCCTGCGTCGGCGGCGGCAGCAACGCCATCGGCCTGTTCCATGCCTTCCTCAACGACGCCTCGGTGAAGATCTACGGTGCCGAGGCCGCCGGCGACGGCATCGGCAGCGGCCGCCATGCCGCCTCGATCGCCGCCGGCCGCCCCGGCGTGCTGCACGGCAACCGCACCTACGTGATCTGCGACGACGACGGCCAGATCGTCGAGACCCACTCGGTGTCCGCCGGCCTGGACTACCCGGGCGTGGGCCCGGAGCACGCGTTCCTGGCCGACAGCGGCCGCGCCACCTACCAGGGCATCACCGACGACGAGGCGCTGGCCGCGTTCCACCTGCTGGCGCATACCGAAGGCATCCTCGCCGCGCTGGAGTCCAGCCATGCCGTGGCGCAGTCGATCAAGCTGGCGCGCGAACTGCCCAAGGACGCGCTGGTGCTGTGCAACCTGTCCGGCCGCGGCGACAAGGACGTGCACACCATCGCCGCGCGCGAAGGACTGACGCTGTAACGCCTTGCCCTTCTCCTTCGGGAGAAGGTGGCGCGAAGCGCCGGATGCGGGTGCGGGCGCAGCCCTGTACTCACAGTCCGCACCGCTTCGCCTCTTCCCCTCACCCAACCCCTCTCCCGGTGGGAGAGGGGCGCATAGGTCCCCCATGAACCGCCTCGCCGACACCTTCGCCCGACTCGATGCCCAAGGCCGCAAGGCCCTGATCCCCTTCCTCACCGCCGGCGATCCGTCGCTGGAGGCGACCGTGCCGGCGATGCATGCGCTGGTCGAGGCCGGTGCCGACGTGATCGAGCTGGGCGTGCCGTTCTCCGACCCGATGGCCGATGGCCCGACCATCCAGCGCAGCTCCGAGCGCGCGCTGGCGCGCGGCGCCGGCCTGCGCTACGTGCTGGAGACGGTCAGCGCGTTCCGCCGCGACGACGCCACCACGCCGGTGGTGTTGATGGGCTACCTCAACCCGGTGGAGATCCACGGCACCGCGCGCTTCGCCGAGGAAGCGGTGGCGGCCGGCGTGGACGGCGTGCTGCTGGTCGATCTGCCGCCGGAGGAGTCGGCCGAGACCCTGACGGTCTTCGCCGACGCCGGTCTGGACCTGATCGTGCTGGCCTCGCCGACCACCAGCGATGCGCGCATCGCCCTGTTGTGCGAGGCGGCGCGCGGCTATCTGTACTACGTCAGCTTCGCCGGCGTGACCGGCGCCGACCGGCTGGATACCCGTGCCGCCGGCGATCGCCTGCGCCAGTTGCGCGCGCGCTGCCCGGTGCCGGTGGTGGCCGGCTTCGGCATCAAGGACGCCGCCAGCGCCAAGGCCATGGCGGTCGATGCCGACGGCGTGGTGGTCGGCAGCGCGCTGGTCGCGGCGCTGGCCGAGGCCGGCAGCCCGCAGGCCGCGCGCGAGGCGGCCCTGGCGTTCCTGACGCCGCTGCGGCAGGCGCTGGACGCGGGCTGAGCCACGCCCGGTGTGTGTGCGAACGCCCGCCTTGCGCGGGCGTTCGCGTTTTGCCGCAATGCCGCAAATGTGGTGCGTGCGGATCATACGGTACATGCATCGTTGGTCGGACGGCGCGCGCCGTCGCTGGCCCCCGCTTGCGTGTCGACGGTGCGGGATGGCGGCGACGCTACCGCACGTCCCGCGTTGCGCGGCCGCAGCAGGCGTCCTGGCGGCAGCCGCGCCGGTACCGGCCGGCCTGGCCGCTCCATGCGCCACCGTCTGCAGGCCACCGGGGGACCGAGTTAGACTGTCGCCCCTCTGCGGCTCTCGCGGCCGCCCAATGGATCGTCACATCGCATGAGTTGGCTCAGCAAATTGATGCCTTCGGGCATCCGCACCGACAGCACGCCCAGCAAGAAGCGCAGCGTTCCCGAAGGCTTGTGGGAGAAGTGTCCCAACTGCAGCGCCGTGCTGTACCGGCCGGAGCTGGAGGAGAACCTGGAGGTGTGCCCGAAGTGCGGCCACCACATGGCGATCCGCGCGCGCGCGCGCCTGGCCGCGCTGTTCGACGCCGACACCGCGCCGACCGAGATCGGTGCGCGCCTGGGTCCGACCGACGCGCTCAAGTTCAAGGACCAGAAGAAGTACGGCGAGCGCATCAAGGCCTCACAGAAGAGCACCGGCGAATACGACGCGCTGGTGGCGATGCAGGGCCTGCTCAAGGGCCAGCCGCTGGTCGCCGCTTCGTTCGATTTCGCCTTCATGGGCGGCTCGATGGGCTCGGTGGTCGGCGAGCGCTTCGCCCTGGCCGCGGAGACCGCGCTGAAGATCGGCGCACCGTTCGTGTGCTTCTCCGCCAGCGGCGGCGCGCGCATGCAGGAAGGCCTGTTTTCGCTGATGCAGATGGCCAAGACCTCGGCCGCGCTCGGTCGCCTGCGCGAGGCCGGCCTGCCGTACGTGTCGGTGCTGACCCATCCCACCACCGGCGGCGTGTCGGCCAGCTTCGCCATGCTCGGCGACATCAACATCGCCGAGCCGTACGCGCTGATCGGCTTCGCCGGCCCGCGCGTGATCGAGCAGACCGTGCGCGAGACCCTGCCAGAAGGCTTCCAGCGCTCGGAATTCCTGCTCGAGCATGGCGCCATCGACCAGATCTGCGACCGCCGCGAACTGCGCGACCGCCTGTCCGAACTGCTGGCGCTGATGATGCGGCAGCCGGCCCCGGCGAAGAGCGAGGCGGCATGACGGCCGGGAATCGCGAATCGGGAATAGGGAATCGTGGTCGCGCGCGTGCGTTGCATCGCGCGGCAAGCCCGTGCTTGTCGCGATCCCTGGACGTCTCCGGCTGTTCCCGATTCCCGATTCTCCATTCCCGATTCCCCAGCGCATGAGTCAACGCAAATACTTCGGCACCGACGGCATCCGCGGCCGGGTCGGGCAGGGGGCGATTTCCGCCGATTTCGTGATGCGCCTGGGCAATGCGCTGGGCCGCGTGCTGGTCGCCGGCGGCACCGCGCGGCCGACCGTGGTGATCGGCAAGGACACGCGCATCTCCGGCTACATGTTCGAGTCGGCGCTGGAGGCCGGGCTGGTCGCGGCAGGCGCCAACGTGCAGTTGCTCGGGCCGATGCCGACTCCGGCGGTGGCGTTCCTCACGCGCACTCTCGGTGCCGACGCCGGCATCGTCATCAGCGCCTCGCACAATCCGCACTACGACAACGGCATCAAGTTCTTCTCCGCCCAAGGCGAGAAGCTCGATGACGCCACCGAGCAGGCGATCGAGGCCGCGCTGGACGCGCCGTTCGCCACGGTCGAGTCCGAGCGGCTGGGCAAGGCGATGCGCGCGCGCGAGGCGATCGGCCGCTACATCGAGTTCTGCAAGGCGAGCGTGCCGCGCGGCTTCGACCTGCGCGGGCTGAAACTGGTGCTGGACTGCGCGCACGGCGCGACCTACCACATCGCGCCGCTGCTGTTCCGCGAACTGGGCGCGGAGGTGATCGCGATCGGCGCCGCGCCGGACGGGCTCAACATCAACGCCGGCGTCGGCTCGATGCACATCGACAACCTCGCCGCCAACGTGCGCGAGCATGGCGCGCACCTGGGCATCGCCTTCGACGGCGACGGCGACCGCGTGCTGATGGCCGACGATCAGGGCAACCCGGTCGACGGCGACGGTCTGCTGTACGTGCTGGCCTGCGGTTGGCAGGCCAGCGGCCGCCTGCACGGCCCGGTAGTCGGCACGCTGATGACCAACTATGGCCTGGAACGGGCGCTGGCCGCGTTGCAGGTGCCGTTCCTGCGCGCCAAGGTCGGCGACCGCTACGTGCACCAGGCACTGGTGGAACAGGGCGGGGTGCTCGGCGGCGAGGCCTCCGGGCACATGCTGTGCCTGGACCGCGCCACCACCGGCGACGCCATCGTCAGCGCGCTGCAGGTGCTGGAAGTGCTCAAGCGCTCGCGGCAGACCCTGCGCCAGGCGCTGGCCGGGCTGCAGAAGGTGCCGCAGCAGACGATCAACGTGCGCCTGCAGCCGGGCGTGCGCCCGCTTGAGGCCGAGACCGTGAAGGCCGCGCTGACCGCGGCGCAGGCGGCGGTGCAGGGGCGCGGGCGCGCTTTCCTGCGCGCCTCCGGCACCGAACCGGTGGTGCGGGTCACGGTCGAGGCCGACGATGCCGCGTTGATGCGGCAGACCCTGGACGCCCTGGCCGAGGCGGTCCGTGACGCGGCGTGAGTCGATCGCCATTGCCCTCTTCGTGATCGTCGCCAAGGCGGTCACGTTCTACCTGCTGTATCGCCTGCTGCGCTGAGCGCGGCGTTTGCTTCCTCTCACGAGATGACGGTTCCTGCCATGACTGCGCGCATTCCCACCCTCGACATCACCCGTTTCGACACCGACCGCGAGGCCTTCGTCGCCGAGCTGGGCGCGGCCTACCGCGAGTGGGGCTTCGCCGGCATCCGCAACCACGGCATCGCCCAGGCGCAGATCGACGCGGCCTACGACGTGTTCAAGGCGTTCTTCGCCCTGCCCGAGGAGACCAAGCGCACCTACCACCTGCCCGGCAGCGGCGGCGCGCGCGGCTATACCGCCTTCGGCGTGGAGACCGCCAAGGACTCCAAGCACTTCGACCTGAAGGAGTTCTGGCACATCGGTCGCGAGATTTCCGACGACTCCCCGTACCGCGCGGTGATGCCGCCGAACCTGTGGCCGAGCGAGGTGCCTGGCTTCCGCACCCACGGCTACGGCCTGTACCAGGCGCTGGATGCGCTCGGCGCGCGCGTGCTGTCGGCGCTGGCCCTGCACATCGGCCTGCCCGAGCATTACTTCGTCGACAAGACCGATTCGGGCAACTCGATCCTGCGCCCGATCCACTACCCGCCGATCACCGCCGACAACATCCCCAACGTGCGCGCCGGCGCCCACGAGGACATCAACCTGATCACCCTGCTGGTCGGCGCCAGCGCCGCCGGCCTGGAAGTGAAGTCCAAGCAGGGCGAATGGGTGCCGTTCACCTCCGACGCCGACACCATCGTGGTCAACATCGGCGACATGCTGCAGCGCCTGACCAACCACGTGTATCCCTCGACCACCCATCGCGTGGTCAATCCCCCGGGCGAGCAGGCGCGCCAGCCGCGCTACTCGGTGCCGTTCTTCCTGCACCCGAACCCGGACTTCGTGATCGACGTGCTGCCGTCCTGCGTCAGCGCCGACAACCCCAGCCGCTATCCCGAGCCGATCACCGCGCAGGGGTATCTGGAAGAGCGGTTGCGCGAGATCAAGCTGAAGTAGCCGGGAATCGGGAGTCGGGAGTGGGGAATCGTTAAAAGCGGGTTTCCGTGGCCAGTATTGTCACAGGCATCCACCGGCTTGGAGGCGAGGCGTTTCCATTCCCGTTTCCCCATTCCCTATTCCCGGCCTCATTCCACACTTCTGATGCGATGCGAGCCCCGACCCATCATCCGCAGCAGCAGGGCATTAGGCAGTAGTGCCGTCAGGCCGAGCAGGGCGCGGTAGACCGCGCCGGGGACCACCCGGACCTTGCCGCGTTCGGCGCCGTCGATGCCGGCGCGGGCCACCGCGGCGGTCTGCAGCCAGAGCCAGCGCGGCAGGGCGTTCATCTGTTCGCGGGTGCCGGTGACGTCATGGAACTCGGACCAGGTGAAGCCGGGACACAGCGCGCAGACGCCGACGCCGCGGTCGGCGTTCTCCAGCGCCAGCGATTCGCTGAAGCGCAGCATGAAGCTCTTCGCCGCCGCGTACAGGGTGTGGCCATCGGCGCCGGGCACCAGGGCGGCGAACGAGGCGACGTTGAGGATGCGGCCGTGGCCGCTGGCGCGCAGCGCCGGCAGCAGCCGCCAGGTCAGTTCGCACACGGCGCCGACCATCACCTGCAGGAACGCCGCGTGCACCGCCCAGTCCTGGGCGATGTAGCGGCCGGGCACGCCGTACCCGGCGTTGTTGACCAGGATCCGCACCGCCAACCCGCGCCGTTCGATCTCGGCCACCAGCGCGGCTGGCGCGGCCGGATCGGCCAGGTCGGCGACCAGTACCTCCACCGGCACCTGCGGCCGCAGTTCGGCGGCCAGCGCCTGCAACTGCGTCTCGCGGCGCGCGCTCAGGATCAGCGGCACGCCGCGGCGGGCGTATTCGCGGGCGATCTCGCGGCCGATGCCGCTGGAGGCGCCGGTGATCAGGGCGTAGCCGGGAAGCTGGGTCATGACGGTCTCTGGGCGTGGAGCGGGCGGCGTGGCGCAGGGCGGGGCAGGGCGATGCCTGCCCTTGGCGGCGCATCGGCTATCCTCTCGGCACTTTTTCGCCGGAGATGCGCCGATGCGACGCAAGATCGTAGCCGGAAACTGGAAATTGCATGGCACCCGCCACTTCGCCGCCGACCTGGTGCGGGAGATCGTCGCCGGGCTGCACGAGGCCGAGCACGGCGTGGAGGTGGTGATCCTGCCGCCGCTGCCGTACCTGGGCGACCTGATCGAGCATTTCGAGGACCGGCTGCTGCGCTTCGGCGCGCAGGACGTCAGCAGCAACGAGAAGGGCGCCTACACCGGCGAGGTGTCGGCGGCGATGCTGGTCGACGTGGGCGCCGACTATGGCCTGGTCGGGCATTCGGAGCGGCGCCAGTACCACCAGGAAAGCAGCGAACTGGTCGCGCGCAAGTTCGCCGCCGCCCTGCACGCCGGGCTGGTGCCGATCCTGTGCGTGGGCGAGACCCTGGAGCAGCGCGAGGCCGGGCGGACCGAGGCGGTGATCGCCGCGCAGCTGGCGCCGGTGCTGGACCTGGTCGGCGCCGACGGCTTCGCCCGGGCCGTGGTGGCCTACGAGCCGGTCTGGGCGATCGGCACCGGCCGCACCGCCAGCCCGGCGCAGGCGCAGGCGGTGCACGCGTTCATCCGTGGCGAAGTGGCGGCGCGCGATGCTAGAATCGCGGATTCGTTGCCGATCCTGTATGGCGGCAGCGTCAAGCCCGACAACGCCGCCGAGCTGTTCGCGCAGCCGGATGTCGATGGCGGGCTGGTGGGCGGCGCCTCGCTGGTCGCCGCGGAATTCCTGGCCGTCGTGCGAGCGGCGGCCACCTGTTGAGCGAACGGCCGCCGCTGGCGGCCGTTCGTCCCCCAAGTCGTACTGTCCGGACGGATTTCGAAATGCTGATGGTCATCCTCAATGTGGTCTACGTGCTGGTGGCGATCGCGATGATCGCGCTGATCCTGATGCAACGCGGCGCCGGTGCGGCGGCGGGTTCCGGGTTCGGCGCCGGCGCGTCCGGCACCGTGTTCGGATCGCGCGGCGCGTCCAACTTCCTGTCCAAGTCGACCAAGTGGCTGGCGGTGGTGTTCTTCGCCATCAGCCTGTTCATGGCCTGGTACGCCGGCCACAGCGCGCGTCCGGCCGACGCCAATCTGGGCGTGATGTCGCAGTCGGCCACCCCGGCGCCGGCTGCGCCGGCCGGCGAACTGCAGGTCCCGCAGGCGCCGTCGGCCGCCGCCGCGGCGCCGGCTGCCCCCGCCGCCGCCCCGGCCGCCCAGCAGGCGCCGGAAAAAGCGCAAGAAAAGTCGCCTGCCCCGTCGCAGAAAGACTGAAGGCGGTTACAATATGCTGCGCGGCGGGATTGCCGCGCAGGTTTTACGCAAGCCCAGGTGGCGGAATTGGTAGACGCACTACCTTGAGGTGGTAGCGACTTAGGTCGTAGGGGTTCGAGTCCCCTCTTGGGCACCATTGTTTGGCTACGGTTTCTGCGCGAAGGCATCACGCCCTCGCTCGGAGAATCGTCTATCCCATGCCTGCGCGGCACGCGTGCGGGCACAGGCAAGAGAGAATCGCGAGTGCTGGCCGAATATTTGCCGACCCTGCTGTTTCTGATCGTGGCCACCGGTATCGGCGTCGCGCTGATGCTGGTGGGGCGGTTCCTCGGTCCCCGGCGTCCCGACCTGAAGAAGCTCTCGCCGTACGAGTGCGGCTTCGAGGCCTTCGAGGACGCGCGCATGAAGTTCGACGTGCGCTACTACCTGATCGCCATCCAGTTCATCGTCTTCGATCTGGAAATCATCTTCATCGTGCCGTGGACGCAGGTGTTCATGGACCTGGGCGCTCGCTCCCTGGTCACCATGGGCCTGTTCGTCGGCATGCTGTTCCTCGGTTTTGTTTACGTGTGGAAGAAGGGAGCGCTGGAATGGGAGTGATTCAGACCCTGGATCGCCTGATGACCAACCCGATCCCGGAAGGGCGGGTGGACGACATCCTGCGTCCCGAAGGCGAGAACCCGCTGCTGGAGAAGGGTTACGTCACCACCAGCGTCGATGCGCTGCTGAACTGGGCGCGCACCGGCTCGATGTGGCCGATGACCTTCGGCCTGGCCTGTTGCGCGGTTGAGATGATGCACGCTGGCGCCGCGCGCCTGGACCTGGACCGCTACGGCGTGGTGTTCCGCCCGTCGCCGCGCCAGTCCGACGTGATGATCGTCGCCGGCACCCTGGTCAACAAGATGGCCCCGGCGCTGCGCAAGGTCTACGACCAGATGCCGGACCCGAAGTGGGTCATCTCGATGGGCAGCTGCGCCAACGGCGGCGGCTACTACCATTACTCGTATTCGGTGGTGCGCGGCTGCGACCGCATCGTGCCAGTGGACGTCTACGTCCCGGGTTGCCCGCCGACCGCCGAGGCCCTGGTCTACGGCATCCTGCAGTTGCAGAAGAAGATCTGGCGAACCCAGACCATCGCGCGCTGATTCCTCTTTCCTCGAGAGCACGCCAAGCCCCCATGGCAGAGCAAGCATCTTCCTTTAGCGACCGACTCGGCGCCCGTTTCCCCGGCAGCCAGGTCTTCGTGGCCCTTCCGCGCGGCGAAGTCACCCTGGAAGTGCCGGCCGACGCCTGGCACGCCACCTGCCTGGCGTTGCGCGACGAGTTCGGTTTCGAACAGCTGTCCGACCTGTGCGGCGTCGATTACCTCGGCTACGGCAGCGACGAGTGGGATACCTCCGACGTGTCCTCGCACGGCTTCAGCCGCGGCGTCGAAGGCAAGGCCGTGGGCCGTTTCGCCTGGGGCGAGTTCCCCAGCGGCGAGGCTGCCGGCGGCGCCCAGCCGTTGCCGGTCCCGCAGCAGCGCTATGCCGTGCTGGCGCAGCTGATCTCCTATCGCCACAACCAGCGCCTGCGCGTGCGTTGCTACGCGCCGAACGAAGACCTGCCGGTGGTGGCCTCGGTCACCGACATCTGGCCGGGCGCGAACTGGTTCGAGCGCGAGGCGTTCGACCTGTTTGGCGTGGTCTTCGCCGGGCACCCGGACCTGCGCCGCATCCTCACCGACTACGGCTTCGTCGGCCATCCGTTCCGCAAGGATTTCCCGCTGATCGGCAACGTCGAAGTGCGCTACGACGAAGAGAAGCAGCGCGTGATCTACGAGCCGGTGACCTCGGTGGAGCCGCGCGTGGGCGTGCCGCGCGTGATCCGCGACGATGCGCGCTACCAGACCGCGGCGGGCGAAGCACAGAAGGAGTCCGCCAAGTGAGCGAGTACCACCAGGCGCACGACGGGTTCGCCAGCAATCCTGCCGAAGCCAAGCAGGAAATCCGCAACTACACGATGAACTTCGGCCCGCAGCATCCGGCCGCGCACGGCGTGCTGCGCCTGATCCTGGAAATGGACGGCGAGACCGTGGTCCGCGCCGATCCGCACATCGGCCTGCTGCACCGTGGCACCGAGAAGCTGGCCGAGTCCAAGCCGTTCAACCAGTCGATCGGCTACATGGATCGCCTGGACTACGTGTCGATGATGTGCAACGAGCACGCCTACGTGCGCGCGATCGAGACCCTGATGGGGATCGAGGCGCCGGAGCGCGCGCAGTACATCCGCACCATGTTCGACGAGATCACCCGCATCCTGAACCACCTGATGTGGGTCGGCTCCAACGGCCTGGATCTGGGCGCGATGGCGGTGATGCTGTACGCGTTCCGCGAGCGCGAAGAGCTGATGGACGTCTACGAGGCGGTGTCGGGCGCGCGCATGCACGCGACCTACTACCGCCCGGGCGGTGTCTATCGCGACCTGCCGGACCGCATGCCCAAGTACCAGGAATCGCGCTGGCACAAGGGCAATGCGCTGAAGCGGCTCAACGCCGCGCGCGAAGGCTCGATGCTGGACTTCCTGGAGGAGTTCACCAACACCTTCCCGGCGCGCGTGGACGAGTACGAGACCCTGCTCACCGACAACCGCATCTGGAAGCAGCGCACCGTCGGCATCGGCGTGGTCACCCCGGAGCAGGCCTACGCCTGGGGCATGACCGGCGCCATGCTGCGCGGCTCGGGCATCGCCTGGGACCTGCGCAAGAAGCAGCCGTACGCCAAGTACGACAGCGTCGATTTCGACATTCCGCTCGGCACCAACGGCGACTGCTACGACCGCTACCTGGTGCGCGTGGCCGAAATGCGCGAGTCCAACCGCATCATCAAGCAGTGCGTGCAGTGGCTGAAGGCCAACCCGGGCCCGGTCATGGTCGAGAACTTCAAGGTGGCGCCGCCCAAGCGCGCCGAGATGAAGGACGACATGGAAGCGCTGATCCATCACTTCAAGCTGTTCAGCGAAGGCTACTGCGTGCCGGCCGGCGAGACCTACTGCGCGGTCGAGGCGCCGAAGGGCGAGTTCGGCTGCTACCTGATGTCCGACGGCGCCAACAAGCCGTTCCGCGTGCACCTGCGTGCGCCGGGCTTCGCCCATCTGTCGTCGATGGACGCGATCGTGCGCGGCCACATGCTGGCCGACGTGGTGGCAATGATTGGTACCTATGATCTGGTGTTTGGTGAGGTCGACCGATGAAGGCGACAGGTAATTTCGAAGCGGCGCGCGACGTCGATCCGATGGTGGTGCTGAGCGACAAGACGCGCGCGCACATCGATCACTGGCTGAGCAAGTTCCCGCCGGACCGCAAGCGTTCGGCGGTGCTGCAGGGCCTGCACGCGGCGCAGGAACAGAACCAGGGCTGGCTGACCGACGAACTGATCGCCGGCGTGGCCAAGTACCTGGAGCTGCCGCCGGTGTGGGCCTACGAGGTCGCCAGCTTCTACTCGATGTTCGAGACCGAGAAGGTCGGCCGCAACAACGTCGCGTTCTGCACCAACATCAGCTGCTGGCTCAACGGCGCCGAGGATCTGGTCGCGCACGCCGAGAAGAAGCTCGGCTGCAAGTTGGGCCAGTCCACCGCCGACGGCCGCGTCTACCTCAAGCGCGAGGAAGAGTGCCTGGCCGGTTGCGCCGGCGCACCGATGATGGTCATCAACGGCCACTACCATGAGCATCTGACCAAGGACAAGGTCGACGAATTGCTGGACGGGTTGGAGTAACGGCAATGGCACAGCATCCCCACGCTCCCACCGGTCCGGTCGGCCCCGCGCCGCAGCCGCACCAGGTGGTGTACACCACGCTGCACTACGACACCCCGTGGTCCTACGAGAGCTACCTGAAGACCGGTGGCTACGCCGCGCTGCGCAAGATCCTCGAAGAGAAGATCCCGCCGGAGCAGGTGATCGAGATGGTCAAGCAGTCGAACCTGCGCGGCCGCGGCGGCGCCGGCTTCCCGACCGGCCTGAAGTGGTCGTTCATGCCCAAGGGCGCACCGCAGAAGTACATCCTGTGCAACTCGGACGAGTCCGAGCCGGGCACCTGCAAGGACCGCGACATCCTGCGCTACAACCCGCATTCGGTGGTGGAGGGCATGGCCATCGCCTGCTACGCCACCGGCTCCACCGTGGGCTACAACTACCTGCGCGGCGAGTTCCACCACGAGCCCTTCGAGCATTTCGAGCAGGCCCTGGCCGACGCCTACGCCAATGGCTGGCTGGGCAAGGACATCCTCGGCAGCGGCGTCGACATCGACATCTACGGCGCCCTCGGTGCCGGCGCCTACATCTGCGGCGAAGAGACCGCGCTGATGGAGTCGCTGGAAGGCAAGAAGGGCCAGCCGCGCTACAAGCCGCCGTTCCCGGCCAACTTCGGCCTGTACGGCAAGCCGTCGACGATCAACAACACCGAGACCTACGCGTCGGTGCCGGCGATCATCCGCAACGGCCCGGAGTGGTTCCTGGGGCTGAGCAAGACCAAGAACGGCGGCCCGAAGATCTTCTCGGTGTCCGGCTGCGTGCAGAAGGGCGGCAACTTCGAAGTGCCGCTGGGCACCACCTTCGACGAACTGCTGGAAATGGCCGGCGGGCTGAAGCCGGGCCGCACCCTCAAGGGCGCGATCCCGGGCGGCGTGTCGATGCCGGTGCTGAAGGCCGAGCAGCTCAAAGACCTGCAGATGGACTACGACACCCTGCGCGCGCTGGGCACCGGCCTGGGCTCGGGCGCGATCGTGGTGCTGGACGACAGCGTGTGCTGCGTGAAGTTCGCCTGCCGCATCTCGCAGTTCTTCCACAAGGAGTCCTGCGGCCAGTGCACCCCGTGCCGCGAAGGCACCGGCTGGATGCACCGCGTGCTGGAGCGCATCGTCGCCGGCAAGGCCACGATGGAAGACCTGCACCAGCTGCGCACCGTCGCCGGGCAGATCGAAGGCCACACCATCTGCGCCTTCGGCGAAGCGGCGGCCTGGCCGATCCAGGGCTTCCTGCGCCAGTTCTGGGACGAATTCGAGTACTACATCGTCAACGGTCATTCGATGGTTGACGGCAAGAAGCTGGAGGCAGCCGCCGCATGAGCGCGCAACCCAACAATCCCGGCGCGACCCCCGCGGTCGTGCCGGAAGGCCATGTGACCGTCGAGATCGACGGCCAGTCGCTGGTCGTGCCGAAGGGCTCGATGATCATCCAGGCCGCCGACAAGGCCGGCATCCCGATCCCGCGCTTCTGCTACCACGAGAAGCTGCCGATCGCGGCCAACTGCCGCATGTGCCTGGTCGATGTCGAGAAGTCGCCCAAGCCGTCGCCGGCCTGCGCCACGCCGGTCATGGACGGCATGAAGGTGCAGACGCGCAGCGACAAGGCGCTGAAGTACCAGCGCAGCGTCATGGAATTCCTGCTGATCAACCATCCGCTGGACTGCCCGATCTGCGATCAGGGCGGCGAGTGCGAGTTGCAGGACGTGTCGCTGGGCTACGGCCGTTCGGTCAGCCGCTTCAACGAGCGCAAGCGCGTGGTGCCGGACGAGGACATCGGGCCGCTGGTCGCCACCGAGATGACCCGCTGCATCCAGTGCACGCGCTGCGTGCGCTTCACCGCGGACATCGCCGGCACCTACGAGCTGGGCGGCATGTACCGCGGCGAGAACCTGCAGATCGGCACCTACGACGGCAAGCCGCTGACCACCGAGCTGTCCGGCAACGTGGTCGACGTGTGCCCGGTCGGCGCGCTGACCAACAAGGTGTTCCAGTTCCGCGCGCGTCCGTGGGAACTGGTGGCGCGCGAGTCGCTGGGCTACCACGACGCGATGGGCTCCAATCTGTTCCTGCATGTGCGCCGCGGCGAAGTGCTGCGCACCGTGCCGCGCGACAACGAAGCGGTCAACGAGTGCTGGCTGTCCGACCGCGACCGCTACTCGCACCAGGGCCTGTACGCCGAGGACCGCGCACTGCGGCCGATGCGCAAGGTCGACGGGCAGTGGCGCGAGGTGTCGTGGGCCGAAGGACTTTCCGCCGCGAGCGAGATCCTCAAGGCCAACCGCGGCGACGCGCTGGGCGTGCTCGCGCATCCGTCCACCTCCAACGAGGAGGGCGCGCTGCTGGCGCGCCTGGCCGAGGGCCTGGACAGCGGCAACCTCGATCACCGCGTGTACAACCGCGACTTCTCCGACGCCGCGCTGGCCGAGCCGTTCGCGCTGCCGCTGGCGGAGATCGAGCAGGCCGATGTGGTGGTGATCCTGGGCAGCAACCTGCGCCATGAACTGCCGCTGCTGCATGCACGCCTGCGCAAGGCGCGGATGCAGCGCCAGACCAAGGTGTACTCGATCAACCCGGTCGATTTCGACGTGGCCTTCGACCAGGCCGGCCGCCAGATCGTGGCGCCGTCGAAGTTCGCCGAGGCGCTGGCCGACGGCGCGCTGCGCGAGGCGGTGCAGGGCGCCGGCCGTGCGGTGCTGATCGTCGGCGCGCTGGCCGAGAACCATCCGCAGGCCGCTGCGCTGCGTGCCGCCGCGCGCGATTTCGCCGCCGCCACCGGCGCGGCGCTGTGCCGCATCCCGCAGGGCGCCAACGCGCTGGGCCTGTCGCGCTACGGCGTGCTGCCGCGCGGTCGCAATGTCGCCGCGATGCTGGCCGAGCCGCGCAGCGCCTACGTGCTGTACGGTCTGGAGCCGGGCCTGGACTTCGCCGACGCCGCCGCCGCGCGCAGCGCGCTGGCCGGCGCCAAGGTGGTGGCGTTCAGCCACTTCGCCTGCGCCTCCACCCGCGACGTGGCCGATGTGATCCTGCCGATCGGCGCGCTGCCGGAAATCGAGGCGACGCTGACCAACCTCAACGGCAGCGACCAGCGCACCCGCGCCGGCGGCAAGCTGCCGGGCGAGGCCCGCGAGGGCTGGCGCGTACTGCGCGCGCTCGGCGACGAGCTGGGTCTGCCCGGCTTCGAGTTCATCGACCTGGCCGGGCTGCGCGACGGCCTGCAGCCGCGCGAGGTCGCCGCGGCGAGCTCGGCGCAGCCGGCACGCCAGGACGAGGGCCTGGAACTGGCCGCCAGTCCGGCGATCTACCGCACCGATGCGGTGGTGCGCCGCGCGCAGGCGCTGCAGCAGCATCCGCTCAACCGCGCGCCGGGCATTGCGCTGCATCCGGACGAGGCGGCGCGCCTGGGCCTGAGCGACGGGCAGATGGTCAAGGTCGGCACCGCGGCGGGTAGCGCCACGTTGCCGCTGGCGACGGACAAGCGGGTCGCGCCGGGCGCGGCCTGGATCGAAACGGGCCACGGCGCGACCGCGCCGCTGGGCGCCGGTCGGGTGACGGTGGTGGCTGCATGAACGAGATGCTGTTGAACGTGGTCGACCCGCTGCACCAGTGGTTCCTCGGCCTGGGCGCCCTCGGCGTGGTCCTGTGGATCGTGCTGAAGATCCTGCTGATCGCCATGCCGGTGATCATCGCGGTGGCGTTCTACGTGGTCTGGGAGCGCAAGCTGATCGGCTGGATGCATGTGCGCCATGGGCCGATGTACGTGGGCATGGGCATCTTCCAGGCCTTCGCCGACGTCTTCAAACTGCTATTCAAGGAAATCATCCAGCCCAGCAGCTCGCACAAGGCGATGTTCGTGATCGCGCCGCTGATCACCCTGGCGCCGGCCTTCGCCGCCTGGGCGGTGGTTCCGTTCGACGCCAAGCTGGTGCTGTCCAACGCCAACGCCGGCCTGCTGTACCTGCTGGCGATGACCTCGCTGGGCGTGTACGGCATCATCCTGGCCGGCTGGGCGTCCAACTCCAAGTACGCCTTCCTCGGCGCGATGCGCTCGGCGGCGCAGGTGGTCAGCTACGAGATCGCGATGGGCTTCGCCCTGGTCGGCGTGATGATCGCGGCCGGCAGCCTGAACCTGAGCACGATCGTGCAGGCGCAGGCCGGCAGCTCCGGGTTCTTCGACTGGTTCCTGATCCCGCTGTTCCCGCTGTTCATCGTGTACTGGGTGTCCGGCGTGGCCGAGACGAACCGCGCGCCGTTCGACGTGGTCGAAGGCGAGTCGGAAATCGTCGCCGGCCACATGGTCGAGTATTCGGGCGGTGCGTTCGCGCTGTTCTTCCTGGCCGAATACGCCAACATGATCCTGGTCAGCTTCCTGGTCTCGATCTTCTTCCTGGGCGGCTGGCTGAGCCCGATCCAGGGCTGGGTCACCGCGGACATCTCGCCGTGGGTCAACTGGATCTGGACCGGCGGCTGGCCGTGGCTGCTGATGAAGGTGCTGTTCTTCGCCAGCGCGTACATCTGGTTCCGCGCCAGCTTCCCGCGCTACCGCTACGACCAGATCATGCGCCTGGGCTGGAAGGTGTTCATCCCGCTGACGATCGTGTGGATCGCGGTGACGGCATTGATGGTGTTCTACGGCGTGATCCAGAAGGGCGTGTAAGCGATGAATAAAATCACTCATTACTTCAAGAGCCTGCTGCTGCTCGAGCTGCTCGGCGGCCTGTGGCTGACCTTGAAGTACACGTTCCGTCCCAAGTACACCGTGCTGTACCCGATGGAGAAGTTCCCGCAATCGCCGCGCTTCCGCGGTCTGCACGCGCTGCGCCGCTATCCCAACGGCGAAGAGCGCTGCATCGCCTGCAAGCTGTGCGAGGCGGTGTGCCCGGCGCTGGCGATCACCATCGACTCGACCAAGCGCGAGGACGGCACCCGCCGCACCACCCGCTACGACATCGACCTGTTCAAGTGCATCTACTGCGGCTTCTGCGAGGAAAGCTGCCCGGTGGATTCGATCGTGGAGACCCAGGTGCTGGAGTACCACTTCGAAAAGCGCGGCGAGAACATCGTCACCAAGCCGCAGTTGCTGGCGATCGGAGACCGGCTCGAGGCCGAGATCGCCGAGCGCCGCGCTGCCGACGCTCCCTTCCGCTGAGGTTCCGAAATGGATTGGGTCAATATCGCTTTCTGGATCTTCGCCACCATCGCCGCGGTCGCCGCCGGCGCTGTGATCAGCGTGCGCAACCCCGTGTACGCGGTGCTGTGCCTGATCCTGACGTTCTTTTCCATCGCCTGCGTGTGGCTGCTGGTGGGCGCCGAGTTCCTCGGCGTGACCCTGGTGCTGGTCTACGTCGGCGCGGTGATGGTGCTGTTCCTGTTCGTGGTGATGATGCTGGACATCGACACCGCCCGCATGCGCGAAGGCTGGGTGCGCTACCTGCCGGTGGGCCTGGTGGTGGCAGTGGCGATGCTGGTGCAGATGGTCACCCTGATCGGCGTGAAGGCGCGCAGCGCGGCGCCGTTCCCGGCCGACAACGCCGCGGCGCAGGCCGCCGACACCTCCAACATCACCTGGCTGGCCAAGACCCTGTTCACCCAGTTCCTGCTGCCGTTCGAGTTCGCCGCGATCATCCTGACCGTGGCGGTCGTGGCCGCCGTGATGCTGACCCTGCGCAAGCGCACCGGCATCAAGACCCAGAACCCGGGCGACCAGTCGCGGGTCAAGGCCGGCGACCGTCTGCGCATGGTCAAGATGGCCGCCGAAAAGCCCACGCTCCACACTCCGCCGGCATCGCAGGAGGGCCAGCCATGATCTCCCTAGGCCATCTGCTGGCGCTCGGCGCGGTGCTGTTCTGCATCGCCCTGGCCGGCATCTTCCTCAACCGCAAGAACGTCATCGTGCTGCTGATGTCGATCGAGCTGATGCTGCTGTCGGTCAACATCAACTTCGTCGCCTTCTCGCGCGAGCTCGGCGACGCCGCCGGCCAGTTGTTCGTGTTCTTCATCCTGACCGTGGCCGCGGCCGAAGCCGCCATCGGCCTCGCGATCCTGGTGACGCTGTTCCGTACCCGCCACACGATCAACGTGGCCGAAGTCGATTCGCTGAAGGGCTGACCTGCAGATGGAAATTACGCTCTCCAAGAGTCTGCTGATCGCGGTGGTGCTGGCCCCGCTGGTCGGCAGCATCATCGCCGGCCTGTTCGGCCGTCAGGTCGGCCGCAAGGGCGCGCAGTTCGCCACCATCCTCGGCGTGGCGGTCAGCTGCGCACTGTCGTGCTGGACCCTGTACCAGCTGGTCGGGCAGGGCGCCTCGCCGTTCAACCAGAACCTCTACACCTTCTTCGAGGTCGGCCACTATTCGGCCCACGTCGGCTTCATGGTCGACCGCCTGACCGCGATGATGATGGTGGTGGTGACCTTCGTGTCGCTGCTGGTTCACATCTACACCATCGGCTACATGGCCGACGATCCGTGCTACCAGCGCTTCTTCAGCTACATCTCGCTGTTCACCTTCTCGATGCTGAGCCTGGTGATGAGCAACAACTTCCTGCAGCTGTTCTTCGGCTGGGAAGCGGTGGGCCTGGTGTCGTACCTGCTGATCGGCTTCTGGTTCAAGCGCCCGACCGCGGTGTTCGCCAACATGAAGGCGTTCCTGGTCAACCGCGTCGGCGACTTCGGTTTCATCCTCGGCATCGCCGGCGTGCTGCTGTGGTTCGGCACGCTGGACTACGCCAGCGTGTTCGCCAACGCCACCGCGGTGCTGGGCAGCGATGCCGCCGGCGGTCTGGCCCAGGTGCAACTGTTGCCGGGCCATGCCTGGAATGTCTCCACCATCATCTGCGTGTGCCTGTTCATCGGCGCCATGGGCAAGTCGGCGCAGGTGCCGCTGCACGTGTGGCTGCCGGACTCGATGGAAGGCCCGACCCCGATCTCGGCGCTGATCCACGCCGCGACCATGGTCACCGCCGGCATCTTCATGGTGGCGCGCATGTCGCCACTGTTCGAGCTGTCGCAGACCGCGTTGAACTTCGTGCTGGTCGTCGGCGCCACCACCGCGTTCTTCACCGGCCTGATCGGCATCGTGCAGAACGACATCAAGCGCGTTGTCGCCTACTCGACGCTGTCGCAGCTGGGCTACATGACCGTGGCGCTGGGCGTGTCGGCGTATTCGGCGGCGGTGTTCCACCTGATGACCCACGCCTTCTTCAAGGCGCTGCTGTTCCTGGCGGCCGGCTCGGTGATCATCGGCATGCACCACGAGCAGGACATGCGCAAGATGGGCGGCCTGCGCAAGTACATGCCGATCACCTACTGGACCAGCGTGATCGGCACCCTGGCGCTGGTCGGCACCCCGTTCTTCGCCGGCTTCTACTCCAAGGACACCATCATCGAGGCGGCGCAGCACCACGCGCACACCTCGCATGGCTGGATCGCGACCTACGGCTACTGGGCCGTGCTCGGCGGCGTGCTGATCACCAGCTTCTACAGCTTCCGCCTGCTGTTCCTGACCTTCCATGGCCAGGAGCGCTTCCGCGATGCGCATGCGCACCACGATGCGCATCATGACGACGCCCACGGTGCGCATGCCCACGACGATCACGCACACGACGATCACGGCCACGGCCACCACGGCGCGCACGAACCGCACGAGTCGCCGTGGGTGGTGACGGTGCCACTGATCCTGCTGGCGATCCCGTCGATCGCGATCGGCTTCTTCACCATCGGCCCGATGCTGTTCGGCACCGACTGGGCGGGGCACCATGCCGCGGCGGCGATCAAGGGCCAGGCGGTCAGCTTCTTCACCGGCATCGTCGACTTCTACGATCCGGCGCGCGACACCGTCGGCGCGCTGGCCGAGGAGTTCCACGGCCCGGTCGCGTTCGCCCTGCACGGCCTGACCCAGCCGCCGTTCTTCCTGACCCTGGCCGGTTTCGCCCTGGCGTGGATCCTGTACCTGTGGAAGCCGGAACTGGCGGCGAAGGCGCGCAAGACCTTCTCGGTGCCGGTGTGGATCCTCGAGAACAAGTACGGTTTCGACAAGCTCTGGATCGGCGGTTTCGCCGGCGGCGGTGTGCGCCTGGGCAAGGTGTCGCGCGCGGTGGATACGCATGTCGTGGACGGCGTCATGGTCAACGGCACCGCACGCGTGATCGACCTGGCGGCCAATCTGCTGCGTCGCACGCAATCCGGTTTCCTCTATCACTACGCCTTCGCGATGATCGTCGGTCTCATTGCCCTGCTGGGCGTGCTGATGCATTTCTGGCGTTGACCTGTACGGAATAAGAACACGTGTCGAACTGGCCTCTACTCTCCATCCTGATCTGGCTGCCGATCATCGGCGGCGCCCTGGTGCTCGCCCTGCGTGATGCGCGTGCGGCGCGCTGGGCGTCGCTGCTGGTGGCGTTGCTGACCTTCGCGCTCAGCCTGCCGCTGCTCACCGGTTTCGACTACGCCAGCGACGCGCTGCAGTTCGTCGAGACCCATGCCTGGATCCCGGCATACGACATCGGCTACAACCTCGGCGCCGACGGCATCGCGGTGGCGCTGATCGTGCTGACCACGCTGGTCACGGTGCTGGCGCTGATCGGCGCGTGGACCTCGATCGACAAGCGCGTCAACCAGTACGTGGCCGCGTTCCTGATCCTGGAAGGCGTCACCGTCGGCATCTTCTCCGCCACCGACGCGATGCTGTTCTACGTGTTCTTCGAGGCGATGCTGATCCCGATGTTCCTGATCATCGGCATCTGGGGCGGCCCGCGCCGCATCTACGCCGCGGTCAAGTTCTTCCTGTACACCTTCCTCGGCTCGGTGCTGATGCTGGTCGGGTTGATCTACCTGTACCTGAAGGGCGGCAGCTTCCAGCTCGCCGACCTCTACCAGCTGTCGCTGACCTCGAAGGAGCAGACCTGGCTGTTCTTCGCCTTCCTGATCGCCTTCGCGGTCAAGGTGCCGATGTTCCCGGTGCACACCTGGCTGCCGGACGCGCACGTGGAAGCGCCGACCGCCGGTTCGGTGATCCTGGCGGCGATCGCGCTGAAGATCGGCGGTTACGGCTTCCTGCGCTTCAACCTGCCGATCCTGCCCGACGCCAGCAACGAGTGGGCGTGGCTGGTGATCGCGCTGTCGCTGATCGCGGTGATCTACGTCGGCCTGGTCGCCCTGGTCCAGGACGACATGAAGAAGCTGATCGCCTACTCGTCGATCGCGCACATGGGCTTCGTCACTCTCGGCACCTTCGTCGCCTTCGGCCTGGTCGGCTTCGGCAGCGTCGACGCTGCGCGGCTGGGGCTGCAGGGCGCGATGGTGCAGATGATCTCGCACGGCTTCGTGTCCGGCGCGATGTTCTCCTGCGTCGGCGTGCTGTACGACCGCATGCATACCCGCCGCATCGCCGACTACGGCGGCGTGGTCAACGTGATGCCGTGGTTCGCGACCTTTGCGATGCTGTTCTTCATGGCCAATGCGGGCCTGCCGGGCACCAGTGGCTTCGTCGGCGAGTTCATGGTCATCATGGCCAGCTTCCAGAAGCACCCGTTGCTGGCCTTCGGTGCGGCGACCACCCTGGTGATCACCGCCGCCTACACCCTGTGGCTTTACAAGCGCGTGTTCTTCGGCGAGGTCGCCAATGCGCACGTGGCCGAGCTGAAGGACATCAACGGCCGCGAGGCGCTGGTGCTGGGCGTGTTCGCGCTCGGCGTGCTGGCCCTGGGCCTGTATCCGAAGCCGTTGACCGACCTGATGGAGCCCTCGATCGCGAAGCTGGCGGCGCAGATCGCCACCAGCAAGCTGTAAGCGGCCGTCGAGCGTATTGATTCCAGAGATTTGATGATGACCACCCCTGCGCTGCTGCCTCTGACCACCGTCGACCTGCCGCCCCTGCTGCCCGAGCTGGTGCTGACCGCCGGTGCCTTCTTCCTGCTGATGCTCGATCTGTTCATCAGCGAGCGCAACAAGGCCTGGACCCACATCGTCTCGGTGGCGATCCTGGTCGCGGTGTTCGTGATGCTGCTGGCCGGCGTGGGCGGGCAGGGCGAGGTGTTCAACGGCATGTTCGTGCGCGATGCCGCCGCCGACGTGATGAAGACGGTGATCGTGGGCCTCAGCGCGCTGACCCTGATCTACGGCTGGAGCTACCTGCGCGAGCGCAAGCTGTACCAGGGCGAGATCCCGGTGCTGGTGCTGTTCGCCACGGTCGGCATGATGATCCTGGTCTCGGCCGGCAGCCTGCTGATGGTCTACCTGGGCCTGGAACTGCTGGCGCTGTGCTCCTACGCGCTGGTCGCCTCCAACCGCGACAACGGCATGGCCACCGAAGCGGCGATGAAGTACATCGTGCTGGGTTCGCTGGCCTCCGGCCTGCTGCTGTACGGCATGTCGCTGATCTACGGCGCCACCGGCACGCTGAGCCTGAGCGGCATCCACGAGGCGATCGGCAACGGCCGCGAGCACATGCTGCTGCTGACCGGCACGGTGTTCATGATCGCCGGTGTCGCCTTCAAGCTCGGCGCGGCGCCGTTCCACATGTGGTTGCCGGACGTCTACCAGGGCGCCCCGGCGCCGATCGCGCTGTTCATCAGCTCGGCGTCCAAGCTGGCCGCGTTCGGCATGGCCTACCGCCTGCTGGAAGTGGGCGTGGGCCCGCTGGCGGCGCAGTGGCACTGGGTGATCGGCGGCCTGGCGGCGCTGTCGCTTGTGGTCGGCAACCTGATGGCGGTGGCGCAGAGCAACCTCAAGCGCATGCTGGCGTATTCCACGGTCTCGCACATCGGCTTCCTGCTGCTGGGCGTGGCCGGCGGCGGCGAGCGCGGCTATGCGGCGGCGCTGTTCTACGCGATCTGCTATGCGGTGATGTCCACCGCTTCGTTCGGCGCGATCATCGCGCTGTCGCGCAAGGGCTTCGAGGCCGAGAACATCGACGACTTCAAGGGCCTGAACGCACGCAACCCGTGGATGGCGCTGCTGGTGCTGTGCATCATGGCCTCGCTGGCCGGCGTGCCGCCGTTCCTGGGCTTCTGGGCCAAGCTGGCGGTGCTGGGCGCGGTCGTCGCGGTGCCCGACCAGAACCTGTGGTGGACCGGCCTGGCGGTGCTGTCGGTGCTGTGTGCGGTGATCGGCGCGTTCTACTACCTGCGCGTGATCAAGGTGATGTATTTCGACGAGCCGGTCGGCACGCCGCTGCCGGCCAACGACGACCGCGTGCTGGGCGTGGCGCTGGGCGTCAACGCGCTGGGCCTGCTGGCCTTCGGCCTGGCCTGGAGCCCGCTGATGGCGTGGTGCCAGCGCGCTTTCGCGCACCTGGCCTGATCGCGAAAGGGCGGTTTTCCCGCTGTTTTCCGCCAACGCCGCCGCAAGGCGGCGTTGGCGTTTTTGCATTCGGCGATGCGATTGTTGTTTCGTTTTCCATCGTGTGCGGTTATCATGGGGTCCTTCGAACGGCAGCGTCGCTACCGCATCGAGATGAAAATCAGGGCTTGCAATCGACGCGCTGATTCTTCATAATTCCGCTTCTGCTGCGGGGTGGAGCAGTCTGGCAGCTCGTCGGGCTCATAACCCGAAGGTCGCAGGTTCAAATCCTGCCCCCGCTACCATCTTTGTCTGCAGCGGCAACCAGTGCATCGGTTGTCTGCGGCAGGGAAGTTTGGGCTTCGCGATGACGCATGTTCCCGTCGTCGCAACCGGAATCCAGCGTGACCGGAGTTTTACCGGACAAGGGGCCCAGAGGGCCCTTTGTCGTTTCCGGGGTCCGGGAAATGCACGCAATCGACTTTTCAACCTTTTCAGATGCAAGGCAGGCTGTGAGCGACAAGGCAAACGAAATCGCGACTCTGCTGGGCCCGACCGTGGACGCGTTGGGCCTGGAACTGCTGGGCGCGGAATACCTGCCGGCCCCCGGCGGCGCCACGCTGCGCCTGTACATCGACGTGCCGCTGGCCGAGCAGCCCGAGCGCATCGTCAACATCGACGACTGCGAGCGGGTCAGCCGCGAGGTGTCGGCGCAACTGGACGTGGAAGACCCGATCAGCGGCAACTACACGCTGGAAGTGTCCTCGCCGGGCGTGGACCGGCCGCTGTTCAGCGCCGAACAGTTTTCCCGCCATGTGGGCGAATCGGCCAAGGTGGTGCTGAAGTTGCCGCAGCAGGGCCGTCGGCGCCTGCAGGGGCGCATCGTGCAGGCCGACGCCGCTACCGGCCGCATCACCTTCGAGGTCGACGGCGCCGAACTGGCGGTGGACTTCGACAACATCGACAAGGCGCGGATCATGCCCGACTGGGCAGCGCTGGGTCTGGCGCCGACCAAGCCGGGCAAGGGCCCGAAGCCGGCCGGCAAGAACGCAAAATCCAATAAGAAACCATCCAACGAACCGGCGGCCGACGAGGCTGCGCGCGGAGCGAAAGAATGAGCAAGGAACTGTTGCTGGTAGTCGACGCGGTGGCCAACGAAAAGGGCGTGCCGCGCGAAGTGATCTTCGACGCGATCGAGGCCGCATTGGCGTCGGCGGCGAAGAAGCGCTACCCCGACCAGGACGTGCTGACGCGCGTCACCATCGACCACAAGGACGGCACCTACGAAACCTTCCGGCGTTGGGAAGTGGTGGCCGACGATGTGGTGATGGAGTCGCCAGACCGGCAGATCCGCCTGATGGACGCGGTCGACGAGGCCGAGGGCGTGGACGTCGGCGACTACATCGAAGAGCAGATCGAGAATCCGGACTTCGGCCGCATCGCCGCGCAGGCCGCCAAGCAGGTGATCGTGCAGCGCGTACGCGAGGCCGAGCGCCAGCAGGTGGTGGATGCGTGGAAGGATCGCGTCGGCGAGCTGGTCACCGGCGTGGTCAAGCGCGCCGAGCGCGGCAACATCTACGTGGACCTGGGCGGCAACGCCGAGGCCTTCATCCCCAAGGACAAGGGCATCCCGCGCGACGTGCTGCGCGCCGGCGACCGCGTGCGCGGCTACCTGGCCGAAGTGCGTTCGGAGCCGCGCGGCCCGCAACTGTTCATCAGCCGCGCCGCGCCGGAATTCATGATCGAGCTGTTCAAGCTGGAAGTGCCGGAAGTGGGCCAGGGCCTGGTCGAGATCAAGGCCTGCGCACGCGATCCGGGCGATCGCGCCAAGATCGCGGTGCTGGCGCACGACACCCGCACCGATCCGATCGGCGCCTGCATCGGCATGCGCGGTTCGCGCGTGCAGGCGGTGTCCAACGAGCTCAACGGCGAGCGCGTGGACATCGTGCTGTGGAACGACAATCCGGCCAATTTCGTCATCAATGCGATGGCGCCGGCCGAGGTGCAGTCGATCATCGTCGATGAAGAAAAGCACTCGATGGATCTTGCGGTGGCGGAAGACCGCCTGGCCCAGGCGATCGGCAAGGGCGGCCAGAACGTGCGCCTGGCCAGCCGCCTGACCGGTTGGCAGCTCAACGTGATGACCGCCGAGCAGGTCGCGGCGAAGTCCGAGGCCGAGCAGGCCGTGGCCCGCCAGCTGTTCATGGACAAGCTGGAAGTGGATGAGGAGATCGCCGCGATCCTGGTCGCCGAGGGCTTCAACTCGGTCGAGGAAATCGCCTACGTGCCGGTCGGCGAGCTGCTGGCGGTGGAAGGCTTCGACGAGGACATCGTCGAGGAACTGCGCGCCCGTGCCCGCGACGCGCTGCTCAACGAGGCGCTGGCCGCCGAGGAGAGCGACGACGACGGCGTGCCGGCGGCGGACCTGCTGTCGCTGCCGGGCATGGACGAAGCCACCGCCTACGCGCTGGCCGGCCATGGCGTACGTACCAGCGAGGACCTGTCGGATCTGGCTGCCGACGAAATCCTCGAGTTCGGCATCGAGGACCTGGACAAGGACCGCGCCGCGGCCCTGATCCTGGCCGCCCGCGCCGAGGAGATCGCCCGCCTGGAGCGCGGCGAATGAGTCAGCGATGAATGCCGCCCTGACCCGATCAGGGCTTAGAATCCGCGCTACCTTCGCACGCGGCGAGGGGGCGCCAACCAGATCATAGGATCCGAATGTCGCAGCAAACCACCATCCGCAAGCTGGCCGAACTGGTGAACACGCCGGTCGAGAAACTGCTGGTTCAACTGGCCGACGCCGGGATGAAGTTCAGCGGTCCCGACCAGGTCGTCACCAGCACCGAAAAGATGAAGCTGCTGGGCTTCCTGCGCCGTACCCACGGCAAGACCGACAAGCCGGTCGAGGAAGAGGCCCAGGCGGCGCCGAAGAAGATCACCCTGAACCGGCGCAAGCTGCAGGAAGTGACGGTCAGCGCCGGGCGCAGCAAGACCACGGTCAACGTCGAGGTCCGGCAGAAGCGCACCTACGTGAAGTCGGCCGAGGACCTGGCCGCCGAGCGTGCGGCGCCGTCCGCGGGCGGACGGGTGGACGACGAGCGCGCCGAGATCCTGCGCAAGCTGGAGGAATCCAAGCAGCGCAATCTGGCCGAACAGCAGAAGCTCGCCGAGCAGGATCGCGCGCGCGCCGAGGAAATCGAGCGCAAGCGCAAGGCCGAGCAGGAAGCGCGCGAGCGTGCCGAGGCCGAGCAGCGCGCGGCCCAGGCCGCGCTGGACGCCGAGTCGGCGCCGCCGGCTGCGGCGCCGTCCGCGCCTGCCGACCGCAACGCCACCGCCGCCGCGCCCCGCGCGCCGCGTCCGCCGATGGCGCCGCGTCCGGCCGGTGCCGCGCATCCGGCCAAGCCGGCCGCGCCGCGCAGCGACGACCGCAACAACGCCGCCAACAAGCACAAGACCCGCGGCTCGCACGTGATGGTCGCCGGGGTCGAGGACGACGACAGCACCAGCCGCTTCGCCGGCCAGTTGCACCTGTCCGCGGCCGACCGCGCGCGCCGTTCCAACGTGCGCGGCAAGCCGCGCGGCGGCAGCCACAGCGGCGGCCGTCGCCAGGCCGAACCGTCGCGCAGCGGCGGCGGCGCGCACGGCTTCGAGCGTCCGACCGCGCCGGTGGTGCGCGAAGTGGCGATCGGCGACACCATCACCGTGGCCGACCTGGCGCAGAAGCTCGCGCTGAAGGGCGGCGACGTGGTGAAGGCGCTGTTCAAGATGGGCGTGATGGCCACCATCACCCAGACCATCGACCACGACACCGCGGCGCTGGTCACCGAGGAACTCGGCCACAAGCCGACCCGCGCCGGCAGTGCCGACGCCGAGGACGCGCTGCTGGCGCACACCGAGGACGCGCAGGGCGAGAAGCTGCCGCGGCCGCCGGTGGTCACCATCATGGGCCACGTCGACCACGGCAAGACCTCGCTGCTGGACTACATCCGCCGCACCAAGGTCGCCTCGGGCGAAGCCGGCGGCATCACCCAGCACATCGGCGCGTACCACGTCGAAACCGATCGCGGCGTCATCAGCTTCCTGGATACCCCGGGCCATGCCGCGTTCACCTCGATGCGCGCGCGCGGCGCCAAGCTCACCGACATCGTGGTGCTGGTGGTCGCGGCCGACGACGGCGTGATGCCGCAGACGGTCGAGGCGGTCAAGCATGCGAAGGCGGCCGGCGTGCCGCTGATCGTGGCGGTCAACAAGATCGACAAGTCCGGCGCCGATCCGCTGCGGGTCAAGAACGAGCTGCTGGCGCAGGACGTGGTCGCCGAAGAATTCGGTGGCGACACCCAGTTCGTCGAACTCTCGGCCAAGACCGGCCAGGGCGTCGACGTGCTGCTGGACGCGATCTCGCTGCAGGCCGAAGTGCTGGAACTGCGGGCGGTGGCCGAAGGTCGCGCCAGCGGCGTGGTGATCGAGTCCTCGCTGGACAAGGGCCGCGGCCCGGTGGCGACGGTGCTGGTGCAGCAGGGCGCGCTGAAGAAGGGCGACTACCTGGTGTGTGGCATCCAGTACGGCCGCGTGCGTGCGCTGTTCGACGAGACCGGCAAACAGCCCGATTCGGCGGGTCCGTCGATCCCGGTGCAGGTGCTGGGCCTGTCCGGCGTGCCGGATGCCGGCGACGACTTCGTGGTCGTCGACGACGAGCGCCTGGCCAAGGATGTGGCGCAGCAGCGCGAGACCAAGCGCCGCGAGTCGCGCCTGGTGTCCTCGGCGGGCAGCCGCATGGAAGACATCATGTCGCAGCTGGGCAAGGGCGAAGGCCAGCTGTCGCTGAACCTGGTGATCAAGGCCGACGTGCAGGGTTCGGTGGAAGCGCTGAAGCAGTCGCTGACCGCGTTGTCCAACGAGCAGATCCGCATCAACGTGATCCACTCCGGCGTGGGCGGCATCACCGAGTCCGATGCGAATTCGGCGCTGGCCTCCAAGGCCACGGTGATCGGCTTCAACGTGCGTGCCGACGCCTCGGCGCGGCGCATCATCGAGACCAACGGCATCGACCTGCGGTACTTCTCGATCATCTACGACGTGATCGACCAGGTGAAGCAGGTGGCGTCCGGCCTGTTGGGCGTGGAGATCCGCGAAGAGATCATCGGTATCGCCCAGGTGCGCGACGTGTTCCGCAGCTCCAAGTTCGGCGCCGTCGCCGGCTGCATGGTCGTGGAGGGCGTGGTCAAGCGCAACAAGCCGATCCGCGTGCTGCGCGACAACACCGTGGTGTTCGAGGGCGAGCTGGAATCGCTGCGTCGCTTCAAGGAGAACGTCGACGAAGTGCGCAACGGCACCGAGTGCGGTATCGGCGTGAAGGCCTACAACGACGTCAAGGCCGGCGACCAGATCGAGTGCTTCGAGCGCATCGAAGTGCAGCGTACGCTGTAAGAGCTGGGATTCGGGAATCGGGATTGGGGATTCGTAAAAGC
>NZ_NMPP01000044.1:0-85130 GCF_009192885.1 Xanthomonas sp. LMG 12462
CCCCCCACGCAAACGCCCCTCCCCCTCCGGGAGAGGGGTTGGGGTGAGGGTCCGGCACCAAGCGCGTGTTGTACAGACCAGCGCACAAACGGAAAAGGCAGCCTCGCGGCTGCCTTTTCCGTTTGTCATCCGATTCGGCTTATCCGGATCGAATCAGCCGCCAGACGCTCCTGGATCGGCACTCAGCCAGCGCACCGCTCTGCAGCGGCGCGCAGCACCAGGCTCATTCCTCCGCGAGCATCTGCGTGAGCTTCGCGCGCGCCGGCTTGGCCAGCTTCTTGTTCTCCAGCGCAAACCGGATAGTCGCCTCGACCAGGCCCAGGTGGGTCCCGCAGTCGAAACGGGTGCCCTCGAAACGGTAGGCGTCCACTTCCTCGCTCTTCAGCAGCGCGGCGATGGCGTCGGTCAGCTGAATCTCGCCGCCCGCACCGGTGCCGGTGCTTTCCAGCAGTTCGAAGATCTTCGAGCTGAGCACGTAGCGCCCGACCACCGCAAGATCGCTCGGCGCGTCTTCCGGCTTGGGCTTCTCGACGATCTGCGCGATGCGGCCCTTGCGGCCGTCGAAGGCCTCGGTAGCCACGATGCCGTAGCTGGCGGTATTCTCGTGCGGCACGTCTTCCACCGCGATCACGCTGGCGCCGCTGCGTTCGTTGAGATCGGCCATCTGCTTCAGCGCGCCGTCGCCACGGTTCCAGATCAGGTCGTCCGGCAGCAGCACCGCGAACGGCTCGTCGCCGATGACCGACTTGGCGCACAGCACGGCGTGGCCCAGGCCCAGCGCTTCGGCCTGGGTCACGAAGACCGCGCGCACGCCGTCCGGCAGCACGTGACGGATCATTTCCAGCTGCTCGTGCTTGCCGGCACGCTCCAGCTTCTGCTCCAGTTCGTAGGCCTTGTCGAAATAATCCGCGACCGCGTGCTTGTAGCGGTTGGTGACGAAGATCAGGGTGTCGCACCCTGCTTCGATCGCCTCGTCCACGGCGTACTGGATCAGCGGCCGATCGATGATCGGCAGCATTTCCTTGGGAACGGTCTTGGTGGCGGGAAGGAAGCGGGTACCCAAACCTGCCACCGGGAATACTGCCTTGCGGATTCTCTTGCTCATCAGAGCCTTCTGGCCTCGCGTGCGGGGAATGGAACGATGGTAGCGGAGCCGTCGTGACCGTCTTGCTGACGCAAGGGCGCGAACTCCGGCATGGTCATGCGCAACACCTTCTCGATGGTGTCGCTGTCGTAATCGGCCACGGCGGCGCGCAACTGCTGCACGCCGCGCAGCACGTCCTCGCGCGAGAAGCTGCGCACGCCGGCCTCGAGGATCTTCGGGTGCGAGGTGGGCCGGTAGTTCTCGTCGGCGTAGAACAGCGTCTCGTGCAGCTTCTCGCCCGGACGCAGGCCGGTATAGACGATGGCGATGTCGCGCCCGGGCTGCTTGCCCGCCAGGCGGATCATCTGCTCGGCCAGCAGGCGGATCGGCACCGGCTCGCCCATGTCCAGCGTATAGATGGCGCCATGCGACGCCGAGGCCGCCGCCTGCACGATCAGCTGGCTGGCTTCGGGAATGGTCATGAAGTAGCGCGTCACCTGCGGATCGGTGACCGTCACCGGGCCGCCCTGGCGGATCTGCTCGCGGAACAGCGGCACCACGCTGCCGGCCGAGTCCAGCACGTTGCCGAAGCGCACGGTGACGAAGCGCGTGCTCACCGCCTGGTCGTCCAGCGACTGGCACACCATTTCGGCGTAGCGCTTGGACGCACCGAGCAGATTGACCGGATTGACCGCCTTGTCGGTGGAAATGAACACGAAGGTCGAGACCTTGGCCGCGACACAGGCGCGCGCCACGTTCTCGGTGGCCAGCACGTTGTTGCGCACCGCCTCGCGGCACTGCCGCTCCAGCAGCGGCACCTGCTTGTAGGCGGCGGCATGGAACACCGCGTCCGGCTCGGCCACCTGCATGGCGTGACGGATCACCGCCGGATCGCCGCAATCGCCGAGCACGCAGTCGATCTCCAGATCGGGGAACGTGCGGTGCAGGTCGGCGTGGATGGTGATCAGCGCCAGTTCGTTGATCTCCAGCAGCACGATCTTGCGCGCGCCGTGACGCGCGCACTGCCGGCACAGTTCCGAGCCGATCGAACCGCCGGCGCCGGTGACCAGCACGGTCCGCCCGGACAACCAACCCTTGATCAGCTTCCAGTCCGGGGTCACCGGCTTGCGCCCGAGCAGGTCCTCGATCGCGACCTCCTTGAGCTCGCCCGGCAGGTAATGACCTTCGAGCACGTCGAGCAGGCGCGGCACGGTGCGGAACGGCAGGCCGGTGCTTTCGCAGATCGCCACGACGCGCTGCATGCCGGCCGCGTCCAGCGACGGAATCGCGATCACCAGCAGCTTGGCGGCGGTTTCCTTGGCGATCGCGCCGGCTTCGTCGATGCGGCCGAGGATCGGCAGGCCCTGCAGCTTGGCGCCGTGCAGATGGCCGGCGTCGTCGACGAAGCCGACCGGATGATAGGCGCCGGAACGGCGCAGGTCGCGTACCAGGGCCTCGGCCGCACGGCCCGCGCCGACGATCAACACCCGCCGCGCGGTATCGTCCGAGTGCGCGATCTGATAATCCTTCCAGGCGCGGTACAGCAGGCGCGGCGCGCCCAGCAGCGCGGACAACGCGAACGGATACACCATCAGCACAGAGAGCGGGATCGCGTCGAAGCGGCTGTAGGCCAGCCCCAGCACGATCGCCACCAGGCCGTAGAAGCTGGCCTTGAAGATATTGAGCAGGTCCGGGACGCTGGCAAAGCGCCACAGGCCGCGGTACAGGCCGACCTTCCAGAACACCAGCCCCTGCGCAACCAGCACGATGGCGGTGTTGAGGTTCCACAACGGCAGCGGGTGCTCGCCGGGGAGCATGGTGTAACGCGCCGCGTGCAGCAATTGCCAACAGACCCAGACGATGGCCAGATCGTGGACAACCACGGAGGCCTTGGGAAACAGCTCGGTAACTCGGTCGCGCGTGGAAAGCATCAGTGATCCGTGAGAGTTCGGCGCATCCGGTTGCGCAAGGCCAGCCAAAGCACACCTGCCGAACAGAACCAGGCGATCGTCAGACCGGCCTGCGTGCCCGCATCCAGGGGCCTGCCCAGCCGCGCAATTGTAATCGCGACAATGCTGAACAGACCGTAGGCGAGCGTGACGACAGTATGGCTACTGCCGGTGTGTACCCAACGCTGGTAAAAATGTTGCGCGTGCGGTTGCCACCAGCGTTCGCCGGCGAGCATGCGCGAGACGAGCGTGAAGCCTGCGTCGATGGCAAAGGCCGACAGCGGCAATGCCGGCAGCCAGGGCGCCTGGCCGCCGGCGACGAGGCACCAGGCGAACAGCGCGGCGATCAGATAGCCAAGCGCGCCACTGCCGACATCGCCGAGGAAAATGCGCGCCCGGGGGTAGTTGAACGGCAAAAATCCCGCGCAGGCCACCAGCAGCACCCAGCACGGCCAGCGCAGCGGCGCCGGCAGCAGGCAGGCGAATCCCAGGGCGGCGAGCATCGCCTGGCTGCTGGCCAGGCCATTGATGCCGTCCATGAAATTCCAGATATTGATTAGCGAAACCGTCGCCAACCACACCAGCGTGACCATCCACAGCGGCTGGCTCGCCTTGTAGACAAGTGCAGCCAGCAGGGTCGCGGCGACCGCATGCACCAGCAATCGCAGCGCTGCCGACAGCGAACGGTGGTCGTCCCACCAGCCGACGCCGGCGACCAGCACCAGGCCGGCGGCGACGGTGGCGATGCCCCCGCCGTGCTGCGGCCATTGCAGGGCCGCCCAGCCGCAGGCCAGCAGCACCGCCGCCACGATCGCCACGCCGCCGCCGCGCGGCGTGGCCACGGTGTGGCTGCGCCGCTCGCCGGGCGCGTCCATCAACTTGCGTTTGAGTGCGTACTGGCGCGACAGCCAGGTGCCGGCCGCGCTGAACACCCCGAGCGCCAAGAGCAGCGCGGCTCCTGCAATGGGCACTACACCACCGCGTAGTTGAGCAACGGCTTGACCGTGCCCCACTCCTTGCAGCTGGGGCATTGCCAGTGGTGGGTGCGCGCGCCGAAGCCGCAGCGGGTGCAGCGATAGCTGGGATTGCGCACCAGCAGCTGGTCGGTGATGTGCTTGAGATCCTGCAGGGTCGCGGTGGAATCGGCGCCCTCGGCCAGGGTCAGGTCGATCAGCGCGGACTCGCCGCGCACCGACGGCCGGTCCTTGAGCTGCCGGCCCAGGTAGGAACGCGCGGCGGAAATGCCTTCTTGCGACTCCATCAGGCGGGTCAGCGCCAGCACCGGAGCGATGCCGCGGTAGTGCTCGGTCATCTCCGACAGGAACGCGCGCGCGCCGCTGAGATCGTTGCCGCGGCGGTAGCACTCCATCAGCGCCGGCATGATCTCCGGCAGGTAGTCCGGGTCGTGGCGCGCGGCGCGCTCGAAGGCGCGGATGGCGGCCTCGTCGTTGCCGTCGTCGACATCGATGCGCCCTTCCAGGATGCCGGCACGCACCGACTTGGCATCGGCCTGGTAGGCGCGCGCGATCGCCTCCCGCGCCAGGTCGTTCTTGCCCGAGGCGCGGTAGCGGTCGGCCAGTTCGCATTCGAACTGGGCGATCAGCTTGCCCATCGGCTCGCCGGTCACCTCTTCGTAGCGGGTGGCGTTGTCGATGGCCTTTTCCCAGTCGCGTTCGGCCTGGTAGATGCCGATCAGGTGCTTGAGCGCTTGCGGCGCGCGCTGGTCGATCTGCGCCAGTTCGGTGAACACGGTTTCGGCGCGGTCCAGCAGCCCCGACTTCATGTAGTCCTCGCCCAACGCCAGCAAGGCCTGCACGCGTTGCGCGTCGCTCAGGTCGCCGCGCTGGACCAGGCCCTGGTGCAGGCGGATGGCGCGGTCGACCTCACCGCGGCGACGGAACAGGTGGCCCAGCGCGACCTGGGTCTCGAAGGTTTCCTTGTCCAGTTCGGCGATGTGCAGGAACAGCTCGATCGCCTTGTCCGGCTGCTCGTTGAG
Source organism: Xanthomonas sp. LMG 12462 (assembly GCF_009192885.1). NCBI lineage: Bacteria > Pseudomonadati > Pseudomonadota > Gammaproteobacteria > Lysobacterales > Lysobacteraceae > Xanthomonas > Xanthomonas sp. LMG 12462. The sequence continues at coordinate 5,030 of NZ_NMPP01000044.1, forward strand.
CAGGTAGTTGAGGCCGCGGAAATAGGTGCTGGACAGCCGGCTGACCTGGGTATCGCCATGGCGCTGGCCGCCACGGCGGCCGATCACCCAGCCGCTCAAGGCCGCCAGCGGCAGGAACAGGAAGAACCAGAACCACTCGGTCAGAAAGTCCATCGAAGATCAGCGTCCGTCCAAGGGCTGGTGGGCATGGGGGGAAACCGGCGCGACGGCCGGGGTCGCGGCGTTCGCGGCCTTGTTGGCGCGACGCAGCTTGGCATACAGGGGGATCACCAGGGCCGCCAGCACCAGCGAGGCGCCGATCAGCACGCCGGCGAACAGCGAGACGATGATGGCGATGCCGGAGGTGGTGGCGATGCTGGAGAACACGAAGTTGATCTGGATCGGCTGCGAATTGAGCGACCCGATGACCAGGCCGGCCAACAGCAACACCAGCAGGATCAGCAGTCGTGCGATCTTCATGAGCAACTCCAGCGTCGGGAGACACTAGATTAGCCGAACAGGCGTGGATTCCGGCAAGCGCCGGACGCCGGGCTCAGGGCGTGTCGGATTCGACCGGGACGACGCCGCTCACGCGCTCGCGCAGCTCCTTGCCGGGCTTGAAATGCGGCACGTGCTTGCCGGGAAGCGCGACGGACTCGCCGGTCTTGGGATTGCGTCCCAGGCGCGGCGGCCGGTAATGCAGGGAAAAGCTGCCGAAGCCGCGGATCTCGATGCGATCGCCGCCGGACAGGGCGCCGCCCATCATTTCCAACAACGACTTCACCGCCAGATCGACGTCGTCCGACTTCAGATGCGCCTGCTTGCGCGCCAGGATTTCGATCAGCTCGGATTTGGTCATTTACGGATGCGTGCAGTGGGGTCGCAACCTGGCACGGCCCGGGAACACCGGGCCGTGCCAGTAACGCTGCGTGTGGCGGATTACTCGGACTTGTTGCCGTTCAGCTGCGCACGCAGCAGCGCGCCCAGCTGGGTGGTGCCGCCCGACGCGGACTGGTATTCCTCCAGCACTTCGCGCATTTCGGCATCGTCCTTGGCCTTGATCGACAGCTGCAGGGTGCGGCCCTTGCGGTCCATGCCCACGAACTTGGCTTCGATCTTGTCGCCGACCTTCAGGTGCTGGCTGGCGTCGTCGACGCGCTCGTTGGCGATGTCGCGCGCGGCGACGTAGCCTTCGATGCCGTCGGCCAGGTCGATGGTGGCGCCCTTGGCGTCCACTTCACGCACCACGCCCTCGACCTTCGAGCCCTTCGGGTTGGCGGCCATGTACTGGCCGAACGGATCCTGCTCCAGCTGCTTGACGCCCAGGCTGATGCGCTCGCGCTCCGGGTCCACCGCCAGCACCACGGCTTCCAGCGTGTCGCCCTTCTTGAAGTTGCGCACGATGTCTTCGCCGGTGGTGTTCCAGCTGATGTCGGACAGGTGCACCAGGCCGTCGATGCCGCCGTCCAGGCCGATGAAGATGCCGAAGTCGGTGATCGACTTGATCTGGCCGGACACCTTGTCGTTCTTCTTGTGGGTGGCGGCGAAGGTTTCCCACGGATTGGCGGCGACCTGCTTCATGCCCAGCGAGATGCGGCGACGCTCTTCGTCCACGTCCAGCACCATCACTTCGACTTCGTCGCCGACCTGCACGACCTTGGACGGGTTGACGTTCTTGTTGGTCCAGTCCATCTCGGACACGTGCACCAGGCCTTCCACGCCCGGCTCGATCTCGACGAACGCGCCGTAATCGGTGACGTTGGAGACCTTGCCGAACACGCGGCTGTTGGCCGGGTAACGGCGCGCGATGTTGTCCCACGGATCCTCGCCCAGCTGCTTCAGGCCGAGACTGACGCGGTTACGCTCGCGATCGAACTTCAGCACGCGCACGTCCAGCTCGTCGCCGACGTTGACCACTTCGGACGGATGGCGCACGCGCTTCCAGGCCATGTCGGTGATGTGCAGCAAGCCGTCGATGCCGCCCAGGTCCACGAACGCGCCGTAGTCGGTCAGGTTCTTGACCACGCCCTTCAGGATCGCGCCTTCCTGCAGCTTGTCCATCAGCTGCTCGCGCTCTTCCGAGTGCTCGCTCTCGACCACCGCACGACGCGAGACCACCACGTTGTTGCGCTTGCGGTCCAGCTTGATCAGCTTGAACTCCAGTTCCTTGCCTTCCAGGTAGGCCGGGTCGCGCACCGGGCGCACATCCACCAGCGAACCGGGCAGGAACGCGCGGACATCCTTGATGTCCACGGTGAAACCACCCTTGACCTTGCCGCTGATGCGGCCGGTGATGGTCTCGTTCTTCTCCAACGCTTCTTCCAGCTCGTCCCACACCATGGCGCGCTTGGCCTTCTCGCGCGACAGCACGGTCTCGCCGAAGCCGTTCTCGAGCGAGTCGAGAGCGACCTTGACCAGGTCGCCTTCGGCGACGTCGATTTCGCCAGCGTCGTTACGGAACTGCTCGATCGGCACGATGCCTTCGGACTTCAGGCCGGCGTTGATCACCACCACGTCGCCGCGGACTTCCACGACGGTACCGGTGACGATGGCGCCGGGCTTCAGCTTGGCCAGGTTGGCTTGGCTGGCTTCGAACAGTTCGGCAAAAGATTCGGTCATTTGAAATTACTCTAGTGGACACACGGACAGGGCGTTTTCTTCTGGAAAACAGCGACTGTCCACCTGTTAGTCGGCCCGAACAGCGGCCGGGTGTGGAATGGAAAAACCGCAGCGCGGAATTGCGCAGCGGAGCCTTTGACGCTATCGGTGGAACATGGATGTTGCGGGTGTAACGAGGAACCGGTGGCGTGCATGACGCCACCAAACTGCTGCCCTGCCCTGCGTGCCGCTCAGACCGGCAGCAACTGCAGGACGCGGCCCACCACCTGGTCGATGTCCATGCCGGTGGTATCGAGGAGGACGGCATCGTCTGCCGGCCTCAGCGGGGCCACCGCGCGTTGCGCATCGCGTGCGTCGCGGGCCATGATCTCGCGCAGCAGGTCGTCGAATATAACCGAAACCCCTTTTTCCTTCAACTGCTTATGCCGGCGCTGGGCGCGCTCCTCGGCGCTGGCGGTCAGGAACACCTTGTACGGGGCGTCCGGAAAAATCACCGTCCCCATGTCGCGGCCGTCGGCGACCAGCCCCGGCGGGGTGCGGAAGGCGCGCTGGCGCTGTTTCAGCGCCGCACGCACCTCGGGGATGGCGGCAATCGCCGAGGCCACCGCACCGGTGGTCTCCAGGCGCAGCTCGTCGGTGGCATCGGCGCCGTTGATCCGCACCCGCAGGCCGCCATCGGCGACCTCGTCGAAATCCACCCGGGTGTCGAACGTGCAGCGCACCAAGGCGGCAGCGTCGGAAATGTCCAGATTGGCCCAGCTGGCCGCCACCCCGACCGCCCGGTACAGCGCACCCGAATCCAGGTAATGCCAGCCCAGGCGGGCGGCGACGATGCGGCTGACGGTGCCTTTGCCGGCCCCGGAAGGGCCATCGATGGTCAGGACGGGAGCGGGCTCGTTCATGCGGTTCCTCGGACGGGGGGCGGCGCATTGTAGCGCCGACGCCGGCCGGGCTGGCGCAAGCAGTTGAAACCATGAAGAAAACCAGGCTACAATCGCCGGCTTACTGATCCCGCGCCATGGTTTCGGCCGTGCCGCCCTCCTTCGAATCCACAAGTTTACGCCGAGGTGTGCCATGAAAGTCCTGTCCTCCCTGAAGTCGGCGAAGGCCCGTCACCGCGACTGCAAGGTGGTCCGCCGCCGCGGCAAGGTCTTCGTGATCTGCAAGTCCAACCCCCGTTTCAAGGCGCGTCAGCGCTGATCCGACCCGGCCTGCCCTGCCGCGCCGCGCGCAGCGGTGGCCGGTCGTCGACGAAAGCCGCCTTCGGGCGGTTTTTTGTTATCGAAGTTTGCTGTAATCGGCGCTCGTCCTCTGGGGAGTACACGTGATGAAGCATCGTCTGTCCGTCCTGCCGCTGCTGGCCGTGTTGGGCCTGGCCGGCGGCGCCCACGCCGAGACCCTGCTGGTCGACCGGGTCAAGGAAGAGCCCGCCGCGGCGCTGCCGACCCGCGGCCTGAGCATGGCCCAGGTGCAGGCGCGCTACGGCGCACCGCAGCAGAAGCTGGAGCCGCGTGGCGGCCAGAAGCGGCAATGGCCGACCATCAACCGCTGGGTCTATCCGGCCTTCACCGTGTACTTCGAGAAACAGAAGGTGGTGGACGTGGTCGCCAACAAGGCCGACGCCAACGAGATCGGCCCGAAACCCGCGATCCGCTGACGCCGACCCTGCGCCCGGTCGCGCGTGCGCCTGGCCGAGCACCCCAGCACTGCCGCGTCGCGGTCGCCCAGCCGCGGCGCGGCGCAAAGCTCCCGCGCCCCGCCGGTGCGGGATACGAACGACACACACCCTGGCGCGATGCCGGGCACAACCTGAGTAGTGGTCGCAATGACTGATCGTCTTCGCCTTCCCGCGGAATGGGAGCCCCAGTCCGCCATCCTGATCGCCTGGCCGCATGCCGGCACCGACTGGGCCGAGCGCCTGGCCGAGGTCGAGGAAACCTACATCGCCCTGGTCGCGGCGATCGTGCGCTTCCAGCGGGTGCTGATCTGCGTGGCCGACGCCGATCTGCAGATCTACGCCGAGGCGCGGCTACGCTCGGCGCGGGTGGACATGCAGCGGGTGCGCTTCGTCGAGGCCGAGTACGACGACACCTGGCTGCGCGATTCCGGCCCGATCACCCTGGCGCGCGCCAGCGGCGGCTTCCAGCTGCTGGACTTCCGCTTCACCGGCTGGGGCGGCAAGTTCCAGGCCAGTCGTGACGACCAGTTGGTGAGCGTGCTGGCCGAGCAGGGCCTGTTCGCCGACAGCGACGTGCGCCGCATCGACTTCGCCCTGGAAGGCGGCGCCATCGACTGCGATGGCGCCGGCACCCTGCTGACCACCTGGCAGTGCCTGCACGAGCGCCACCCGCAGCGCAGCCGCGAATCGCTCAGCCACGACCTGGCCGACTGGCTGGCGCAGCAGCGCGTGCTGTGGCTGGACCACGGCTACCTGGAAGGCGACGACACCGACGCGCACATCGACACCCTCGCCCGCTTCGCCGGGACCGACGCCATCGTCTACCAGGCCTGCGACGACGCCGGCGATTCGCACTACGCCGAGCTGCAGGCGATGGGCGCCGAACTGGCCGCGTTGCGTACCGCCGAGGGCGCGCCCTATCGGCTGTTCCCGCTGCCGTGGGCGCAGCCGGTCATCGATGAGGGCCGGCGCCTGGCCGCCTCCTACGCCAACTTCCTGATCGTCAACGGCGCGGTGCTGATGCCGGCCTACGGCGACGCGGCCGATACGCAGGCGCAGGCGGTGATGGCGCAGGCCTTCCCGCAGCACGAGATCGTGCCGATCCCCTGCCGCGCGCTGATCTGGCAGAACGGCAGCCTGCACTGCATCACCATGCAGCTGCCGGCCGGACTGCTGGCGGACTGAACCGCCGCGCCTGCGCCGCACGCCGGCGCAGCACCGAGCACCCGCGCCGCCGCCACGCGTGGCGCGGGATTCATCTCCCCGGAACCTGCCGCGCGGCCATCCGCGCTACCATGCCGGTTTACCGCGAACCTTGATTCCGCAATGAGCCGAAACACTCTTTCCGTCGCGCTGATCCAGGAGCGCAACCACGGCGACGCCGCGGCGAACCTGGCAGCGATCGAATCGCGTGTGGCCGAGGCCGCCGCGCAGGGCGCGCAGCTGGTGCTGCTGCAGGAACTGCACAACGGCGCGTACTTCTGCCAGCACGAATCGGTGGACGAATTCGACCTGGCCGAGCCGATTCCCGGCCCCAGCACCGAGCGCCTGGGCGCCCTGGCCAAGCGCCATGGCGTGGTCCTGGTCGGCTCGCTGTTCGAGCGCCGCGCCGCCGGCCTGTACCACAACACCGCGGTGGTGTTCGAAAAGGACGGCAGCCTGCTCGGTAAGTACCGCAAGATGCACATCCCCGACGATCCGGGCTTCTACGAGAAGTTCTACTTCACCCCGGGCGATCTGGGCTTCACCCCGATCCAGACCTCGGTCGGCCGCCTCGGCGTACTGGTGTGCTGGGACCAGTGGTATCCGGAAGCGGCGCGGCTGATGGCCCTGGCCGGCGCCGAACTGCTGCTGTACCCGACTGCGATCGGCTGGGACCCCAGCGACGAACAGGCCGAGCAGGAACGCCAGCGCGATGCCTGGATCCTCAGCCATCGCGGCCATGCGGTGGCCAACGGCGTGCCGGTGTTGAGCTGCAACCGGGTCGGCCACGAGCCGTCGCCGCTGGGTGCATCGGGCATCCAGTTCTGGGGCAACAGCCACGTGCTCGGTCCGCAGGGCGAGTTCATCGCCGAGGCCGGTGGCGAGCCGACCGTGCTGGTCTGCGACGTCGACCTGCAGCGCAGCGAGCACGTGCGGCGGATCTGGCCGTTCCTGCGCGACCGCCGCATCGATGCCTACGGCGACCTGCTGAAGCGCTACATCGACTGACCCGCAGCGCCGTGCCGGGTCTTTGCTAGTGCAGCGCCGTTGACTGCGGCGCGGCGCGACCCGGCCGCAGGCGCCCATGCCGATCGCGGCCGATGCCCTCACACCCCCATGCCCGCTGAGCCCCGGCGCTGCCGAGGCGCCCTCCGATGAGTGATGGAATGAACGAACTTTCCCAGGCCGACGGCGACGATGCGCTGTTCGACGGCCAGCCGTACCGCATCGTCGAACGCGACGGCATCCGCTACACCCTGCTCGGCACCGCGCACGTGTCCCTGGCCAGCGTCGCTGCCGTGGAACGGGCGATCGGCAGCGGCCGTTTCGACGCGGTGGCGGTGGAACTGGATCCGCAGCGCCTGCAGGCGCTGACCGATCCGGACGCGCTGACCAAGCTGGACCTGGTGCAGGTGATCCGCAAGGGCCGCGTGGCCCTGTTCGCCGCCAATCTGGCGCTGGCCGCCTACCAGCGGCGCCTGGCCGAGCAACTGGGCATCGAGCCCGGCGCCGAACTCAAGCGCGCAGTCCTGCTGGCGCGCGAACGGCAGTTGCCGGTGTACCTGATCGATCGCGAAGTCGGCCTGACCTTCAAGCGCGCCTCCAGCCGGCTCGGCTTCTTCGGCAAGCTGAAGCTGGCCAGCGGCCTGCTCGGCGGCTTGTTCGCCTCCGACGAGGTCGGCGAGGCGGAGATCGAGAAGCTCAAGCAGGGCGACATGCTCGAAGCCAGCTTCGGCGATTTCGCCAGCGAGAGCCCGGCGCTGTACGACACCATCATCGCCGAGCGCGACCGCTACATGGCCACGCGCCTGCGCGAGGAACAGGCGCAACAGCGCGCGCTGCCGCTGGCCGGCAATGCCGAACCGCTGGATGGCGCCCCCGGTGCCGGCGTGCGCGACGTGCTGGCGGTGGTCGGCGCGGGCCACCTGGCCGGCCTGGCGCGGCACCTGCAGGGCGACCAGGACGACCCGGCGACGCTGCGCAAGGCGCTGGAAGAGGTGCAGACCAAGAAGAAGGTGCCGTGGATCACCCTGACCCTGACCGCGCTGGTGCTGGGCGGCGTGGCCTGGGGCTACTGGCACGGCGGCTTCGCCCTGGGCACCGACCTGCTGCTGCAGTGGGTGCTGTTCACCGGCGGCCTGGCCGGGCTGGGCTGCATCCTGGCCGGCGGGCATCCGCTGAGCGTGATCGCCGGCGCCATCGCCGCGCCGCTGAAGCCGTTCCGCCCGGGCGTGCCGGCCGGGGCGTTCAGCGCACTGGTCGAAGTGCACATGCGCAAGCCGGCCTATGGCGATTTCCTGGCGCTGCGCGACGATGCGCAGAACCTGCGCGGCTGGTACCGCAACCGCGTCTCGCGGGTGGTGCTGACCTTCCTGCTGACCAACCTGGGCAGCATGCTCGGCGTGTGGCTGGCCGGCTTCCGCATCTTCGGCAAGCTGGCGGGTTGAGCGACCCCGCGCGGCGGCCAACGTCGCCGCGCACGTTCACCCTTGTGGGAGGGGCTTCAGCCCCGACGCGGTACGGCGTCGGGGCTGAAGCCCCTCCCACAGGTCGTCTGAAGCCTCCGGATCAGGACACCATCTGCGCGGCGACGTCGCGACGCCCACGCGCGCGCCGCACCAGGTTGGCCACGCCGTTGCTCAGATCGTCCAGGATTGCGTAGATGGTCGGCAGGAACAGCAGGCTGACCACGGTCGAGAACGCCAGGCCGCCGGCGATGGCGCGCGCCATCGGGTAGTAGGCCGGGCCGTCGCCGAACATCTGCGTGGTGGTCAGCGAGATCGGCACCATCGCCAGGATCGCCGTGCCCATGGTCATCATGATCGGGCGAAGGCGCTCGCGCGAGCCTTCGATCAGCGCCTCGGTGCGGCCCAGCCCGCGCCGGCGCAGGTTGTTGATGTGCTCGATCATCACGATGCCGTTGTTCACCACCACGCCCATCAGCACCAGGATGCCGATGAAGGCCATGATCCCGAAGCTGGTGCCGGTGATCCAGAACAGCCAGAACACGCCGAACACCGAGAACAGCACACCGCTCATGATCGCCACCGGGAACAGCAGCGATTCGAACATCGCGGCCATGACCACGTAGATCATCACCAGCGCGATCAGCAGGTTGAACAGCATCTGCTTGCTGGCCTGGTCGTCGTCCTGACCGTCCGCGCCGTCGAAGCTGTAGCGGTAGCCGACCGGGAAGCTGACCGCGTTGAGGGTATCCTCGATCGCTTGCTTGGCTTCCGGCGCGGTGACCTTGGCGCCGAGGTTGGCGGTGATGGTCAGCGTGGTCTGCCGGTTGGTGCGGGCGATCTGGGTCGCGGCGGCGCGCGGCTGCGTCTCGACCAGGCTCAGCAACGGCACGCTGCGCCCGTCCTGGGTGCGTACGTTGAAGCTGTCCAGGTCTTCCGGCGAGGTCTGCTCGGCACCGGCGAAGCGCACCCACACCGGCACCTCGTTGTCGCCATGGCGGAACTCGCGCAGCGACGCGCCGCGCAGCGCCAGGCCGACGAAGCTGGCGACCTGCTCGGCGCTGAAGCCGAACGCGGCGGCGCGCTCGCGGTCCACCCGCACCGCCAGTTCGGCGCTGCGATCGCCGCTGTCCACGCGCACGTCGCGCAGCTCCTTGCGCCGCGCCAGCAGCGGCACCACGTCGTCGGCGAGCGCGCGCAGCGCCTCGGTGGAATCGCCGACCAGTTGCACCTGCACGGTCTGCCCGCCGCCGTTGCCGCCATCGCCGCCGTTGCTGTTGCCGACGTGGAAATCCACCCGCGCCGAGCGCGGCAGTTCCTTGCGGATGCGTTCCATCAGCGTGGGCAGGTCGCGGACCTGCTTCAGATCGACGGTCAGCGTGGTGCTGCTGCCCTCCTGCTCGCTGAACCAGGAATACACCTGGGTCACGTGGTACTGCGCGCGGCGCGCGTCGATGAAGCGTTCCAGCCGGGTCACTTCCTCGGCCATCTGCTCGCGCGTGTAGGCGCCCTTCCATTGGTAGCCGATGAAGACCTGCTCGCCGCCGTCGCCGCCGAACATGTCCTTCTTGGTCTGCAGCATCGGGATCACGCTCAGCGCGCTGATCAGCAGGATCGCGCACACGCTCCAGCCGCGGTGCGCCAGCGACCAGGCCAGCACCCGCGCGTAGCGGCGCTGCAGGCGCGGGATCAGCCCATGCGGGGAATGCAGCAGCGCCGGGGTGCGCATGCGCGCCGACAGCATCGGGATCAGGCTCACCGCCACCAGCCACGACGCCAGCAGCGACACCGAGATGGTGATGGCGATCTGCGACATGAAGATGCTGATGTTGTTGGTCTCGCCGAACAGGTTCGGCAGGAACACGATGCAGTGGCACAGGGTGCCGGCCGACAGCGCGATGGCGACATTGCGGGTGCCGAGGATGGAAGCGCGCTGCGGCTGGTCGGGCATGCGCTCGCGCTCCTGGTAGATGCTCTCCACCACCACCACCGCGTTGTCCACCAGCATGCCCACCGCCAGCAGCAGGCCCATCATGGTCAGGATGTTGAGGGTGACCCCGGCGAAGTACATGAAGCCCAGGGTGATGGCGAAGCAGATCGGGATCGCCAGGGTCACCATCAGGGTCGACGGCCAGTGCCGCAGGAAGAAGAACAACACCGTCACCGACAGCAGCAGGCCGACCGCGCCGGCTTCGGCCAGTTCCGCCAGCGAGGAGGTCACCGCCTTGCCCTGGTTGTCGATGACCTTGATCTGCACGTCGCTCAGCGCCGGCTGCTTGCGGATCTGCTCGACCTCGGCCAGCACCGCGCGCGAGACCTCGACCAGATTCGCGCTGCGCTCCTTGAACACGTCCAGGCCCACCGCCGGGCGCCCGTCCAGGCGCCGGCCGTAGCTCATCCGGGTCGGCTTCAGCCGCACCTCGGCGATGTCGCCCAGGCGCAGGCCCTTGGCGTCGATGACCAGGTCGCGCAGCTCCTGCAGGTCGCGCAGCTCGCCGACCGGCTGCACCCGCAGGCGCTGGCCGTTGTCGTCGATCTGCCCGGCCGACAGCGAGAAGTTGAGCTTGCCCAGGCGCTCGCTGAGCTGGTTGAGGCTGAGGTTGTGCGCGCTGAGCCGGTCCGGGGCGATGGCGATCTCGACCTCGTTCGGCGGCGCGCCGGACACCGACACCTTGGCCACCCCGGGAATGCGCTCCAGGCGACGCTTGAACTCGCGATCGAGCATGTCGTACGCGCCGGTCAGGTCGGCCGCGCCGGCCAGGCGCACTTTCAACACCGGCTGATCGCTGCTGGACCACTTGAACACGTTGTAGCGCCGCAGGTCGGCCGGCAGGTCGGCGCGGATCGCGTCGATACGCTCGCGCGCATCGGAGGCGGCGATGGCGATGTCGCGGTCCCAGTCGGAGAACTCGATGAAGATGTTGGCGCCGTCGGCGGTGGCGGTCGAGCGCATGCGCTTGATCCCGGTCATCGTCGCCAGCGCTTCCTCGGTCGGCCGCACCAGGTTGCGCTCGACCTCGTCCGGGGTCGAGCCGGTGTACGGCAACTGCACGAACAGGAACGGCGCGGAGATGTCCGGCAAGGCCTCCAACGGCAGGCGGAAGGCGGCGATCAGCCCGACCACCACCAGCGACACGAAGCACATGATGGTGGTGACCGGACGGCGGATGCTGAACTCGGCGACGCTCATGCCGGCGCGCCCTCGCCGTCCTGCAGGCGCTGCTCGCCGTTTTCACGTTGCCGCGCACGTCGCCCGCGTTCGGCGTAGTACGCGTCGGCGCGGCGGTCCAGGCGGTCGTAGACCACCGGGATCACCAGCAGGGTCAGCAGCGTGGACACCAGCAGCCCGCCGATCACGGTGATCGCCATCGGCGCGCGCACCTCGGCGCCCTCGCCGCTGGCGATCGCCAGCGGCAGGAAGCCGAACAGCGTGCACAGCGTGGTCATCACGATCGGCCGCAACCGCGAGCGTGCGCCTTCGATCAGCGCCGCGCGCTTGGCCACGCCCTCCTCGCGCAACTGGTTGACCTTGTCGATCAGGATGATCGCGTTCTTGGTGACCAGGCCCACCAGCAGGATCAGGCCGATGAACACCACCACCGACACCGGCTTGCCGGTCAGCAGCAGCGCCAGCACCGCGCCGACCAGCGCCAGCGGGATGGTGAACAGGATGACGAACGGGTGCAGCAGCGACTCGAACTGCGAGGCCATCACCAGGTACACCAGGAACACCGCCAGGCCGAACGCGAACAGCAGCGAGCGCGCCGACTGCGCCAGTTCCTCGCCCTGCCCGCCGATGTGCATGCCGACGCCGGCTCCGAGCGGATCGCGCGCCACCATCTCGCCCAGCTCGCGCACCGCCGTGCCCAGGTCGATGTCGCGCAGATTGGCCGAGACGATCGCCACGCGGATCTGGTCGGCGCGGTGGATCTCGCTGGGGCCGGTGGTGGCGACCACGTCGGCGACCGCGTCCAGGGTCACCGGCCGGCTGCTGCCCGGATTGACGATCAGCCGGCGGATGCTGTCGACGCTGGCGCGGTCGCTCTGCTGCGCGCGCACCAGCACGTCGATCTTGCGGTCGCGGAAGCTGTAGCGGGTGGCGACGTCGCCGCGCACCTTCTTCACCACCACGTCGGCGATCTGCCGCGTGGTCAGTCCCAACGCGCCGGCGCGCTCCTGGTCGAAGCGGATCTGGATCTCCGGGAAGCCCTCCTCCACCGTGGATTTGACGTCGGCGAAGTGGCCGTTGCCGCGCAGCAGCGCCGCCAGCTTCTGCCCGGCGTGCTGGATGGTCTGCAGGTCCTGGCCTCGCAGTTCGATCTCCAGCGGCGTGGAGAAACTGAACAGCTCCGGCCGGCTGAAACCGACCTGCACGCCCGGATGGTTGCGCATCGTCGCGCGCATGCGCTCGCTCTGCTGCGCCTCGAACTGCGCGCTGCCGCCGCCAGCCATGGCGATGGTCAGCTTGCCGATGTTCTCGCCGCTCTCGGTGGGGTTGGCGTCGAGCCGGGTGCCGCTGCCGCTGACCCCGTACAGCGCCTGCACGCCCGCGTCCTTGCCGTGCACCTCCTGCAATTCGCGCACCAGCGCATCGGTCTGCCGCAGCGGCGTGCCGGCCGGCAGCTTCACCGTCATCTCGAAGCGGTCCTGCGCCAGCTGCGGGATCAGGTCGGCGCCCAGCAGCGGCGCCACCGCCAGGGTCGCGGCGAAGGCCAGCGCCGCCAGTCCCAGCACCCAGCCCGGACGCGCCAGCGCACCTGGCAGCAGCCGCAGGTAGCCGCGCTCGGCCAGCGCGTACGGCGCCATCGCCAGGGCGCTGGCCTTGCGCATCACCGGCGCGACCACCGCCACCGCACCGCGCCCCAGCCGCACGCACAGCCAGGCCGCGCCGAAGAACACCCCGCGCACCGCCGCACCTGCGCCGCGCCGGCTCCAGGCCAGCGGCTTCAGCCAGCCGCGCCGCGGCTGCCAGTGCGGCGGCGCCGGTTCCACCGGGAACGCCAGCGGCGCACGGCCCTTCAGCGAGCTGAGCATCGGGATCAGCGTCATCGACACCACCAGCGAGATCGCGATGGCGATCGCCACGGTCAACGCCTGGTCGCGGAACAGTTGCCCGGCCACGCCCTCCACGAACACCAGCGGCAGGAACACCGCGATCGTGGTCAGGGTCGAGGCGACCACCGCCATGCCGACCTCGCGGGTGCCGACGATCGCCGCATCGAGCACGCTCAGGCCGCGCTCGCGTGCCTTGGCGATGCTTTCCAGCACCACGATGGAATCGTCCACCACCAGGCCGGTGGCCAGCGCCAACCCGCCCAGCGACATCACGTTGAGGCTCAGGCCGAGCCGGTCCATGAAGAAGAACGTGGTCACGATCGACACCGGCAGCGACAGCCCGATCACGAACGTGCTCCACCCATCGCGCAGGAACAGGAAGATGATCAGGATCGCCAGCAGGCCGCCGATCACCGCATCCTTCTTGACGTCGCCGATGGCGTGCTCGATGAAGCGCGACTGGTCTTCCAGCGTGGTCAGCTCGGCGTCGGCGGGAATCTGCGCCTGCAGTTGCTCCAGGCGCTTGCGCAGCGCCGCCGCGGTGGCCACGGTGTTGGCGTCGCCTTCCTTGTAGATGGCCAGTTCCACCGCCTCCTTGCCGCCCAGGCGGATGATCGCCTCGCGCTCCTTGTAGCCCTGCCGCACCTGCGCCACGTCCTTGAGCCGGATCGGCATGCCGCCGGCGACGGTGGTGGTCGTGCTGGACGTCGCGCTCTGCGCCGCCGAGGCCGCCGCGATCGCGGCTTCCGAGCCGGTGGAGGCGGCGATCGCATACATCTGCTGCAGGGCCGCGTCGGCCGCGTTGCCGCCGGCGCCCTGGGTGGTCAGCAACAGGTTGCGAATCTCGTCCAGGTCGGCGAACTGGTTGACGGTGCGCACCAGGTAGCGCTGCGTCCCCTGCTCCAGGCGTCCGCCGGAGAGATTGACGTTCTCGTCCTTGAGCCGCGCGATCACCGTGTCGATCGGCATGTTGAGCTGCGCCAGCCGCTGCTGGTCGATGTCGACCTGGATCTCGTCCTCCAGCCCACCGCCGACCTTGACCGCGGCCACGCCCGCCACCGGCTCCAGCTTCTTCTTCAGGTCCTCGTCGGCGTAGCGACGCAACTGGGTCAGCGCGCGCACCGCCTCGGCGTCGGTGTGCGCGGCGGTCTTGCTCGACAGCACCAGGCGCATGATCGGTTGGGTGGAGGGATTGAAGCGCAGCAGCACCGGCGCCTTGGCCTCCAGCGGCAGCGACAGCGCCTCCATCTTGTCGCGCACCTCCAGGCTGGCCTGGTCCATGTTGGTGCCCCAGGCGAACTCCAGCACCACGTCGCTCTGTCCGGTGCGCGAGACCGACTTGAGCTTGCGCAGGTTCTTGACCACGCCGACGGCTTCTTCGACCGGCTCGGTCACCAGCGTCTCGATCTCCGACGGCGCAGCGCCGGCGTACTCGGTGCGCACGGTCAGGGTCGGATAGCTCAGGTCCGGCAGCAGGTTGACCTTGAGCCCGTGCAGCGCGATCGCGCCGAACAGCAGCATGGTCAGCGTGATCATCGCGATGGTCACGCGGCGGCGGGTGGCGAATTCGACCAGGCCGCCACCGTGCGCGGCGGCGGGCGCAGGCGGTGCGTGCGCGTCGGAATCGGAGCCGTGCATCAGCGCGCTCCGGCGGTGGCGGCCGGGGTGGCGTCGGCAACCTCGCGCTGCGGCGCGATCACCTGCACGCGGCTGCCGTCGCGCAGCGCGACCTTGCCGGCGGTGACCACCTGGTCGCCGGCCTGCAGGCCCTGGCGGATCTCCACCCACGGCCCTTCCGCATAGCCCAGCGTCACCGGCACTCGCGCGACCTTGCCGGCGACCACGCGGAACACCGCCGGCTCGCCGTCGTCGAGCAGCGCCAGCCGCGGCACCACCAGCGCATCGGCGCGCTGGTCGTAATCGATGCGGATGCGGCCGAACATGCCCGGCTGCAGCGCCTCCGCCCCTTCGTCGAAGGCGCAGACCACGCGGAAGGTGCCGCTGCCGGCATCCACCACCGGCGCGATGCGGTCGACCCGGCCGCGGAACTGCTTGCCCGGCAGCGCATCGGCCAGCAGGGTCACCGGCTGCCCGGTCTTGAGCGTGGCCAGCTCGCGCTCGGGCACGTTGAGCGTGGCCTCCAGCCGCGAATCGTCGACGATGCGGAAGATCGGCGTGTTGATCTGCACGAAATTGCCGGTCTTGATCGAACGCGAGGCGATCACCCCGGAGATCGGCGCCACCACCGTGGCATAGGACAGCTCCAGCGCGGCCAACTGGTGTTGCGCGCGCACGTTGGCCAGGTCGTACTTGATCTGGTCGACGTCGGCGGCGCTGACCAGTTGCTGGCCCACCAGCTGCTGCGAGCGGCGGTAGTTGTTCTCCAGCTTGCGCAGTTGCGCCTCGCTCTGCGCCAACGCCAGCCGCGCGCGGTCCGGGTCCAGCCGCACCAGCGGCTGGCCGGCGCGCACCTGCTGGCCTTCCTCGGCTAGCACCGCCAGGGCCACGCCGGAGGTCTTGGCGACCACCTGCGATTCGGCGCGCGCTTCCAGCGCCGCGGTGCCGCTGTAGCTGGCCGCCACCGCACGACGGCTGGCCGCCGCCACCTCCACCGGCACCGCCTCCGGCGCCTTCTCGCTGTCGGCGGCCTTGGCCTTGGCCTCCGCCGCCGGCTTGCAGGCGCTCAGCAGCAGCGTGGTGGTGACCAACAGCGCGGCAGCGCAAGTGGCAGTGCGGCGCGTGAGCGGTCGCGTCATCGTGGTGTCCTTGGTGGATGGCGTGAATGGTGTTGTAGATAAGTAGATCACCAAACGACGTC
Organism: Xanthomonas sp. LMG 12462; assembly: GCF_009192885.1. NCBI lineage: Bacteria > Pseudomonadati > Pseudomonadota > Gammaproteobacteria > Lysobacterales > Lysobacteraceae > Xanthomonas > Xanthomonas sp. LMG 12462. The sequence goes on from NZ_NMPP01000044.1 coordinate 20,847, forward strand.
GTGCCGTATGCCCCAAAGGTCACGGGTCGCCCACCGCCGCCAGTTTCGGAGCCGCGAAAGGTGAGGCTATACTCGGGCCGTTCCGTGTTCCCCCACGCCGGAACCCCAATCCGTCCTCCGGACCACGAAACCATGCGCACGCAGCCGCTAGCCGCTTGTTTTGCTCTGGCCGTACTCGTTTCTGTTGGGGCCGCCCCGGCGATGGCGCAGACCGCGCCGGCGCCCGCCGCTCCCGCCGCCGCAGCCGCGGCACCTGCGCCTGTTCAGGGGAACGCGGCCAACGGCCGGGTGCTCACCTACACCTGCCAGGGCTGCCACGGCGTCACCGGCTACAAGAACGCCTATCCCAGCTACCGCATCCCCAAGATCGGCGGGCAGTCGGCGCAGTACCTGACCCAGGCGCTGACCGAATACCGGCTCGGCAAGCGCAAGCATCCGACCATGCAGGCCCAGGCGGAAAGCTTCTCCGACCAGGAGATCGCCGACATCGCCGCTTTCCTGTCCACCCTCAAGTAGGCCTCCCATGCCGAACGCCGCGCACGCCTTGCGTCCCGCCCTCGTCCTGCTTGCCGCCCTGTGCCTGGGGGCCTGTTCGCAATCGCAGGTGGAATCCACCAGCAAATCCGCCGGCGACCCCGGCCACGCCAGCGGCGAGCACGGTTCCGGCTCCTCCGCCGGCCTGCCCGGCGGGCGCATCGACGCCGGCGACAAGCTGGCCCACGCCAAGGGCAAGGCCACCGGGCAGAGCTGCATCGACTGCCACGGCGCCGACGGCAACGCGCCGATCGACCCGACCTATCCCAAGCTCGGCGGCCAGTACGGCGACTACCTGGCACACGCGCTGCAGGCCTATCGCGGCGGCACCCGCACGCATCCGCTGATGAGCCCGCAGGCGGCGCAGCTGAGCGACCAGGACATCGCCGACCTGGCCGCCTACTTCGGCTCGCGCAGCAGCCAGTTGCGCGATTTGCACGGCGTGAACTGAGCGCACCGCGCGCAGGGACCGCGCACGCCACATGACGCGCGCGGTCGCCTGCACCAGGCTGCGCCGAGCAGCGGCGACGGGACTGCGCACAGCGCGCGCTCCGGATGCGACACCGTCGACGCGTGACCAGCTCGCCGCCACTTTCGCGTGGTGCGCGATCCGGTGTCGCTTCTACCCTATCCAACGACGTGAGGCACACACGTAAGAGCGGCTTCATCCGCTCTTACGAAACAGCACGTCGTGCGCGACGGCTTGTTTGATGCTGCCTTTTAGTCGCGACGAGCCCTCGCAGGCAACGCCGTGCCAGCTGAAGCCATCCACTTGGACCAAACCGCGCCCGGTCCGCGTGTGCCGCAGTTGGTGATGTGCGGCGCCCACATGTGTGAGCGGGCGGGTACCCCGCCACTCAGCGACTGCCGTTGTCTTCCTGCAGCTCGCGTTTGAACGGCACGTTCGGCGGCGGCCGCGCGCCAGCCGGCTGCTCGTTGAGATTGGGGTCGGTGATGCTGCAGCCGCCGCCCACCTGCAGGATCGAGACCACGCAGGAAATGCTGCTGGTGGTGCCCGGAATCGGGATCTTCACCGACTTGATGCCGCGCCGCACCCACTCTTCCAGCAGCGTCGCGTTCGGCAGCCAGTACTTGTCGAACGAAGTCGGCGTGTAGTCGTACGGCGGACGTTTGAGCCATTCCCCGGCCTTTTCGATGCGCTCGCGCGTCCAGGTGTCGGTCTCCGAGCCAGGCGCGCTGCGCGCCGGTGCCTGGTCGTTGCCGCGGCCATCGGCCAGGCGCACGCTGCCGTCGGCATTGAACAGGCCGCCACCCTTGCTGGCGCCGGCACCAGCATCGCCCGGGCGGTTGCGTGCGGCCGCGCCCCAGTCGTCGCCGCGCTGCGGCGTGGCCCAGCCGCCGTCACGTGCGACCGGCGCCGGACCGCTGCCCGGGCTCACGGCCTGGCTGCCGGGCGGCGCGGTGCCGGCCGCAGCGGCGGTCGGCTTGGCAGTCGCACTGGACGCAGCGCCGGCCGGCGCCGGCTGCGGGGTCTGCGCGCTCGCCGGCGTCGTGTCCGGGCTTGCGGCCGGGGCAGCCGCCGGTGCCGGCGTGGGTGCGCTCGCGGTGGCGGTGCTCGGCGTCGGCACTTCGATCTGCCGCACCTGCGGCACGTCCGCACTGCGCAACACCGGCGTGGGCGTCGGCGTGCGCAGCTGTGGTGCGGGAACCTGCACCTGCGGCAGCGGTGCCGGCACTTCCCGTTCGCGCACCTGTACCTGCGGTGCGACTGGGCGCGGCACCGCGATGTCGCGCGACCGCAGTTGCGCCACGGTCGGCACGTCGGTGACCACTTCGACCTCGCGCACCGGCACCTGTACGTCGGGCGGCACCACCGCGCGCGGTGTCGGCACCAGGACACGCACGCTCGGTGGCGGCGGCAGTACGAAGTCGCGCGTGGGCGTGGGCGTTTCGGTCACCTGCAGCGGCTGCTCAACCGGCGGCGGTGGCGGCGCACTGGCCGTGGTCGGCGCGGGCACCGGCGGAGCCGGCGCTGGCTCCGCGGCCGGTGCAGGCGCGGGCGCTGCAGCGGCCGGCGGCGTTGGGCGCGCACGCGACACGGCGCGCTGCGCACGCGGCAGGGTCGGCGACGTCGCCTCCGTGGATGCCGCCGCCTCGGCCGGCGCCCCACCGCCGCTCTCGGCGGGCGTGCCGCGGCCGACGAATTCCACCTGCACGCGTCCAGCCTGGTCCGCATCGGTCAGCGGCGGCAGCCAGCGCACGAACGCCACCCACATCAGGAAGATGGCGAACAGCAGATGCAGCAGCAGGCTGAGCAGCACGGCGATGCGCCGCCACCAGCGCTGGTCGTACGGCGCCGGATCCCAGTGCTGCCACCACAGCCGGCGGAACGCCTGCCACAGCGGCAAGGCCGGCAGGCGCAGGGTCGCAGGCGGCTGCGCCGACGGCATCGCCGCGATCAGTTCGGGGGCCGCGAACGGCCGCGGCAGCGCAGGCTGCGCCGCGATCCAGTGCGCCCATGCATACGGCAGGCCGGTGCGGCGATCGCGCAGCAGCTTGCGCGGCGTGCGCGCCAACAACACATCGAGGATGTCGGCGGCGCGCGTCACCGGCAGCGAAACGTCAGGCGGCCGAATCGCGCGGGATGTAGGGAGCGCTGCCGCTGTCGTGGTCGGTGGCGTCGCGCACCGCGGTCACCCCCGGCACGCGGCCCATCAGCGTCTTCTCGATGCCCTGCTTCAAGGTCACGTCGGCCATGCCGCAGCCGTGGCAGCCACCGCCGAAGCGCAGCAGCACCACGCCGTCGGCGGAGACTTCCTGCACCGCCACGCGGCCGCCGTGCTGGGCCAGCTGCGGATTGACCTCGTTCTCCACCACCCAGCGCACCCGCTCCACCAGCGAGGCCGCCTCGCCCGGGGCTTCGCCCTTGATCTTCGGCGCCTTGATGGTGAGCTGCTGGCCGGTGCCCTGGGTGACGTAGTCGATTTCGGCGCCGTCGAGCCAGCCGACGCTGTCGGCCGCCACGTACAGGGTGAAACCGTCGCAATCGATCGCCCATTCGTCGCCGGCCAGGTCCGCCGGCTCGGCGAACTCCAGCCGCGCATCGGCACGCGGGGTGCCGGCATCGACCGCGCTCAGGCGCACGCCCATGCCGGGCACGGCCTCGCGTTCGAGCAGCTTGCGGAAATGGGCCTGTGCGTTGTCTGAGATCTGGATCATGCGGGTATTCTAGACCCTTCCACGCCCTGCGCTCATCGCGGGCGGTATCTTGACCGGCCCTGTCCGTTCCACCGCAGAGACCTTCCATGAACGACCTGATCCCGCTCGCCCAGGCCCATTGCTCGCCCTGCAAGGGCAGCGAATACAGACTGACCCAGGCGCGCCTGGCCGAACTGCTGCCGCAGGTGCCCGGCTGGGAAGTGGTCGAGAACGGCAACGCGATCAGCCGCACCTTCCGCTTCCCCGATTATTACCGCACCCTGGCCTTCGTCAACGCGCTGGCCTGGATCGCGCACCGCGAAGACCACCACCCCGACCTGGGCGTGCACTACGACCGCGTGGTGGTGCGCTATTCCACCCACGACGTCGGTGGCCTCAGCGAGAACGACTTCATCTGCGCCGCCAAGGCGTCCGCTCTTCCGGAATGACCCACATGACCGTTGCCGCCCGCCGTCTGCTCCCCCTGGCCTGCCTGAGCGCCGTGCTGCTCAGCGCCTGCGGCCAATCCCAGCAATCCCAGCAACACACCGTGACCCAGCCGCCGACCGAGGTCGCCGCGGTGAAGACACCGCCGCCGGACTACCCGATCGACGTGGCCTGCGCCGGCATCGGCGGCACCGTGGTGCTGAAGGTGGTGGTCGGCGTGCAGGGCAAGCCCACCGAAGTCGACGTGGTCACCGGCAGCGGCCAGGCCAAGCTCGACGCCTCGGCGCAGGAAGCGGTGCGTGGCTGGACCTTCAATCCCGCTACCCGCAACGGCCAGGCGGTGCCGTGGACCATCCAGGTGCCGGTCAACTTCAATCCGCCGCAGCCACGCCCGGACCGTTGCTTCGCGCTCGACGCGCAGGCGCACAAGGCCGGCTGAGCCACAGGCGCGCACCGCGCGCCTTCACGCGACACCCGCACCGCGCCGGGTTTGATCGACGCCTCTTCCTCGGAGCCGCCGGCGCATGCTGGAGATCCCACTGCACAATGTCCTGGTCGCGCTCGCCGTGACCCTCGGCGCCGGTCTGGCTACCGGCCTGGGCAGCGTGCTGGTGTTGTTCAGCAAGGGACCCAATCCACGCCTGCTCGCCTTCGGCCTGGCGTTCTCCGCCGGCGCGATGGTGTACGTGTCGCTGACCGAGATCCTCGGCAAGTCGATCGCCGCCTTCAGCGAGGCCTTCGATCCGCGCCTGGGCCAGGCCTATGCCACCCTGGCGTTCCTGGCCGGCATGGTGCTGATCGTGGCCATCGACCGGCTGGTGCCCAATCCGCACGAAAGCCTCAACAGCCGCGATCCGCTGTTCCGCGACGACAACCGTGCCTACGTCAAGCGCGTCGGCCTGCTCACCGCGGTGGCGATCACCGCGCACAACTTCCCCGAAGGCCTGGCCACCTTCTTCGCCACGCTGGAGAGCCCGGCGGTGGGCATGCCGCTGGCCTTCGCCATCGCCGTGCACAACATCCCCGAGGGCATCGCCATCGCAGTGCCGGTGCATTACGCCACCGGGCGCAAGTCCTATGCCTTCGCCGCCAGCCTGCTGTCCGGCCTGGCCGAGCCGATCGGCGCGCTGATCGGCTACGTCGCGCTGGCGCGCTTTTTGTCCGAGGCGGTGTTCGGCGCGGTGTTCGGGCTGATCGCCGGGGTGATGGTGTTCCTGGCCCTGGACGAATTGCTGCCGGCCGCCAAGCGCTACGCGCAGGGGCACGAGACGGTGTACGGCCTGGTCGCAAGCATGGCCACGCTGGCGCTCAGCCTGGTGCTGTTCCGCCTGTCCGCACCGGTCTGATGGCAGCGGCCGACGCCGGCTGAACGCGCGCTCGCTGGCCTGCGCGAGCACGCCGCGCAGAAAGGTCGCAGACACCCAAGGCGGCGCATGCTGCGGCCACCTTCGCCCCGCTCGATGAGGTGTCGCATGGATCTCCGTCCCCTGCCCCCGGCCAGGCTGGCCCTGTTCACCGCACTGAGCGTGGTGGCGCTGGGCGCCTGCCAGCGGCAGGACACGCCCACTCCTGCGGCCCAGGCCGATGCGCCCGCCCCGGCCGCGGCACCCGCACCTGCCCCCTACGTGGCCCCGACCGCCGACCAGCTCTATCAACTGGTCGCGCCGATCGCGCTGTTTCCGGACAAGCTGCTGGCGCAGACCCTGGCCGCCTCGGTGTACCCGGACCAGGTGGTGTCCGCGCAGGATTGGCTGCGCAACAACCGTACCCTGTCCGCCACCGACCGCCTGCAGGCGGCCGCGGCGCAGCCCTGGGATCCCAGCGTCAAGGCGTTGACCGCCTTCCCCGACGTGGTCGACCAGTTGGCCGGCAACGGCGACTGGACCCGCGCGCTGGGCGACGCCTACGCCCACGATCCCAACCAGGTGCTGGACGCGGTGCAGGTGATGCGCCAGCGCGCGCAGGCGCAGGGCCACCTGCGCAGCACCCCGCAGCAGCGCGTGCAGGTGGTACAGCGCACCGTGGTGGAACCGGCCCCGGCCTATGCCGACGCGGTGCCGCCGCCGACCCGCACCATCGTCATCGAACCGGCGCAGCCGGACGTGGTCTACGTGCCGCGTTACGACCCCGACGTGGTCTACGGCGCACCGGTCAACGTCTACCGCGAGTACCGCTATCGCCCGCCGCGCCCCTACTACGACACCGGCGACCTGGTCACCGCCGGCATCATCTCCTTCGGCGTCGGCGTACTGGTCGGCGACGCGCTCGAACACCACCACCACAGCGTGTTCGGCTGGCTGGAACCGGCGCCGCCGTGGCACAGCTGGGGCTGGAACAACTGGGGGGTGAACTGGAACGCGCCGCCGTCGGCGCCGAACTACGTGGTCTACCGCAACAGCGTGTACGCGCCGCGCACCACCATCATCAACAATCACTACGACAACCGCAGCTACGTGCACAACGACTACCGCGGTGCGCCGCCGCCGGCCGCGCCGATGGGCGGTCCGGGTGGGCAGCAGGCCTTCGCTGGCGCGCATGCGCCGGGGGCCGCGATGGCCGCCGCGGCGATGGCGGCGCGCACTCCGGCAGCCGCATTCGGGCCGGCGCGCGCGCAGCCGCCGGCGATGCCGCAGACCATGCCGCATTTCACCAACCAGATGCTGCAGGCCGGCCGTCCGGTCGCGGCGATGCCGCCGCCGGTGCAGCGCCTGCCGGCCCCAGGCACGCCGGCGGCCATGGCGACCGCGCGCGATCCGCGCCTGCTACCCGGTTTTGTCCAGCATGCCGCGGCCCCGCAACGCAGCGTGGCGATGGCCCAGCCGAACGCGCCGCGCGCGGCTCCGGCGATGCCGGTCCCGCAGTTCCATGGCCGCCCGGTACCGCAGGCGCTTACGCCCAGCCAGGCGCCGCGCGAGGCCATCGCCAATCGCGGCATGCCGGAAGCGCGCTTTGCGGAACCGCCGCGGCGCGGCGACCCGGGCATGCAGCCGTCCGGTTTCGCCCGCGAGATGGCACGCACGGAGCCGCCGCGCCAGGCACTGCCGAGCGAAGCCCCGCGCGCGCAGGCCTGGCATGCGCCGGCGCCCGAGCGCGAGGCGCGCGTGCCGCAGATGCCGCGCGAGGCGATGCGTGCGCCGATGCCGGAACCGCGCCAGGAGCAGCGTCAGGAACAACGCCAGGAGCAGCGCGTGGCCCGCTTCTCCCCGCCACCGCGCATGCCCGAGCCGCGGCCGGCCGAGTCGCATCCGGCACAACGCCCGGCACCCGCCCACCACGACGGGCACCACGATCACGACCATCACGAAAGCTGAGCGCAGCGCGGGGGCGGCAGCATGCCGCTCCCGCGAGCCTGGCTTAGCCGAGGCGGTTCAGCGCTTCGGCCAGTTCGTCAGCCAGCGGGGCATTCAATAGATAAGGTGTCTTGCCGTCGTCCAGGCTGAATTCCAGCGAGGCGGCATGCAGGAACAGGCGCTTGAGCCCGATCTGCTCGCGCAGGCGCTTGTTGACCGCCGGATCGCCGTACTTGTCGTCGCCGGCGACCGGATGCCCCAGGTGCTGGGCATGCACGCGGATCTGGTGGGTGCGGCCGGTCTCGATCCGCACCTCGCAATAGGAATGCCCGCCACGCCGCTCCAGCACCCGGAAGTGGCTCAGCGACGGCTTGCCCGCCGCGTTCACCTGCACGTGGCGCTCGCCGCCCTGGCGCAGGCCGATGTGCAGCGGCGCGTCCACGCTCATGGTGCCGTCGGGCATGCGCCCGACCAGCAGGGTCAGGTAGCGCTTGCTGATGCCGCGGCCCTGGACCCGGTCGTCCTCACGCATCAGCGCCTGCAATTCGGTCAGCGCCGAGCGCTTCTTGGCCACGATCAGCAGCCCGGAGGTGTCGCGGTCGAGCCGGTGCACCAGCTCCAGCGACTGATTGGGACGCAGCGCACGCAGCGTCTCGATGGCGCCGAAACTGATCCCGCTGCCGCCGTGGCTGGCGACGCCGGATGGCTTGTTCAGCGCCAGCAGCCGCGCGTCCTCGTAGACGATCGCCGCCTCCAGCCGGGCCATGAACGCGTCCGGCGGCGCGCTCTTCTCGCCCTCCTCGGTCAGCCGCACCGGCGGGATGCGCACCTCGTCGCCGGCCTCGAGCTTGCGCTCGGCCTTGGTGCGGCCGCCGTTGACCCGCACCTGGCCGCTGCGCATCAGCTTGTAGATCAGGCTGCGCGGCGCGCCCTTGAGCTGGCCGAGCAGGAAATTGTCTACGCGCTGTCCGGCCCTGTCTTCCGGAACCTTGAGAATGCGCACCGCGCTGGTCGCGACATCGCGCGGCTTTGGAGGGATCGGGGGGGAAGTCATCAGGCAGTTTATTCTGTTACACTCGGGGGGCGAGATAAGGGTTTGATTTCGTTGGAAGTTAGTTGAGGGCCAGAAGCCCGGCTTACGACGATTCCGGCACAGTGCGCGACCACCGCCCCCGGGGCGGCCATGTTAGCGGCTCACCGGCCTACCCGGCCATCGCCGGATGCCGCAAGCGTCCGCGCTGAACATGCCCCGTGCGGCGCCCAGCCTGGCTGGAGTCGCCGCCGGTCCTGAACCACCTAAAAGCAAGAAGCGCTCCCGCGGCTCGCCGTGGTGTCGTAGCGCTGGAAACCCAAGACGCCCACCCCGCGCCTGCGCGATGGGCGACGAAGCGTGACCAGAAGCGAAACCCCATGGCGTTCCGCGCGGTAGCAGCGCGAGGAACGCAACAATGAAGCGAATGCTGATCAACGCCACGCAGGCAGAAGAACTGCGTGTGGCCATCGTGGACGGCCAGACCCTGTACGACATCGACATCGAGCAGCCGTCCAAGGAACAGAAGAAGTCCAACATCTACAAGGGCCGCATCACCCGGCTCGAACCCTCGCTGGAAGCGGCCTTCGTCGAATACGGCGGCGAGCGCCACGGCTTCCTGCCGCTGAAGGAAATCTCCCGCGATTACTTCCAGGCCGGCGTCGACCACAACAAGGCGACGATCCGCGAACTGCTGCGCGAGGGCCAGGAAGTCGTGGTGCAGGTGGACAAGGAGGAGCGCGGCAACAAGGGCGCGGCCCTGACCACGTTCATCTCCCTGGCCGGCCGCTACATGGTGCTGATGCCGAACTCGCCCAGCGCCGGCGGCGTCTCGCGCCGGATCGAGGGCGAGGACCGCGCCGCGCTGAAGGAAGCGCTGGACAAGCTGAACATCCCCGACGACATGGGCGTGATCATCCGCACCGCCGGCGTCGGCCGCGATGCCGAAGAGCTGCAGTGGGACCTGGACTACCTGCTGCAGGTGTGGAAGTCGATCGCCGAGGCCGCCCTGGCCAAGCCGGCGCCGTTCCTGATCTACCAGGAGTCGCGGCTGATCATCCGCGCCCTGCGCGACTACCTGCGCGCCGACATCGGCGAGATCCTGGTCGACACCGCCGAGATGTACGGCGACGCCCAGGAGTTCATGCAGCAGGTGATGCCGCAGAGCCTGCGCAAGCTCAAGCACTACACCGACGACATCCCGCTGTTCAACCGCTTCCAGATCGAGTCGCAGATCGAGGCCGCCTACGAGCGCAGCGTGCGCCTGCCGTCCGGCGGCTCGATCGTGGTCGACCAGACCGAGGCGCTGACCGCGGTGGACGTCAACTCCTCGCGCGCCACCAAGGGCAGCGACATCGAGGACACCGCGTTCCAGACCAACCTGGAGGCGGCCGAAGAGGTCGCGCGCCAGCTGCGCCTGCGCGACCTCGGCGGCCTGGTGGTCATCGACTTCATCGACATGGCCTCCAACAAGCACCAGCGCGAGGTCGAGAACCGCCTGCAGAACGCGCTCAAGTACGACCGCGCGCGGGTGCAGATCGGCCGCATCTCGCGCTTCGGCCTGCTGGAGATGAGCCGCCAGCGCCTGCGTCCGTCGCTGGGCGAATCCAGCCAGATCGTCTGCCCGCGCTGCGACGGCCACGGCCGCATGCGCAGCGTCGAGTCGCTGTCGCTGTCGATCATCCGCGTCGCCGAAGAGCACGCGATGAAGGAGAACACAGGGCAGGTCCTGGTCCAGGCCCCGGTGGAAATCGCCAACTACCTGCTCAACGAGAAGCGCCGCGCGCTCAGCGAGATCGAGAAGCGCCACGACGCGCCGATCGTGATCGTCGCCGACGAGCAGCTGCACACCCCGCACTACGAAGTGACCCGCCTGCGCGAGAACGAGCTGGGCGAGGAAAGCACCAAGCCCAGCTACCAGCGCGGCACCCCGCGCAAGCTGCCGGTGCACGCGCTGACCAAGGCGCAGTTGAACATCCCGGCGCCTGCGGTGACCAATGTGAAGCACTCGCAGCCGGCCCCGGTGCGCGAAGTGGTCGAAGAACCGGTGGCCGCACCGGCACCGGCGCCCGTGGTTGCGCCGGCACCGGTCGCGCCGCCGGCCACCGGCGTGGTCGGCTGGCTGAAGCGCATCTTCGGCGCCGGCGAGAGCCCGGCGCCGGCCCCGGCCGCCGCCGAGCCGGCACAGCGCCAGCGCCCGCAGGACGGCAACCGCAACCGCAACGACCGTGGCGATCGTCACGACCGCAATGCGCGCCGCGACGGCAACCGCAACGGCGGCCAGGGCGGCAATGCCGCGCGCGGCAACGGCAACAACGGCGGCGGCAACGCGCGCCGCGACGAGCGCCGCGCCGGCAACGGCGCCGCCGCGCCGGCCGGGCAGCAGAACCAGCAGCCCAAGGCGCCGCGCAACGAGCAGGCCGCACAGCAGGCCAAGCCGCAGCAGCAGCCGCAAACGCCGAAGCCGCCGAAGCAGCAGCAGCCGCAGAACCCGCCGCGCCAGCCGAAGCCGCAGCAGGAGCCGGCACAGGCCGCCGCGCAGGGCGACAAGCCGCAGCGTCAGCCGCGTGCGGAGGAGGCCGTCGCCAAGCAGCAGGCCGCGCCGGTCGCGACCGCTCCGGTGACGCCGGCGCAGGACGCCACCACCCTGGCCGCCGCCGCGGTCGCCGGTGGCGCGATCGCCGCGTCGCAGGAACCGGCAGCAGCCGTCGACGCTGCAGCCGCCGCACCGGTGCAGCCGGCGCAGACCGCGGCAGCAGTGAGCATCGATGAACGCGAAAGCGCCGCCGAAACCGCGCAGGCCGTGCCCGCCGGCGAAGGCGCCGAGGGCGAGGACGGTACCGGCGATGCCGGCGGCCGCCGCCGTCGTGGCCGTCGCGGTGGCCGCCGCCGTCGCCGTGGCAATGGCGAAGCCGGTGCTGCCGGCGATGCCGCCGGCCTGGACGATGCCGACCTGGATGCCGGCGACAGCGACGGCGAAAGCGCGCCGGCGCCGAGCCGCAGCCAGCCGGAGTTCGACTTCGACGACGACGGCACCACCGATGCCGCTCCGGCCAAGTCGCAGCCGCCCGTGCAGGAAAAGCGCGAGCCGCAGGAGAAGCGTGAGCCGCGTCGCGAGCGTCCGGCTGCTGTCGGTGCACCGGCACCGACCGATGACGCAGCCCAGGCCCCCGCGCCGATCACCGCCGACCCCGTGCCTGCGCCGGCCACCGCACCGATGCAGCCGGCCGCCCCCGTCGAGGCCGTGATCGCATCGCCTGCGCCGGCCGCGCCGACTGCACCGACCGCTGCAGCGCAGGGCGTCAGCGCTGCCGCCGTGGCCCACGCCGATACCGTGGTCGCGGCCACACCGGTGGCGGCCGCAGTCGCCGAGACCAAGCCGGTCGCGCAGGAAACCGTCGCCACCGAGCGCACCGCGGCACCGGCCGAACCCGCAACGCCGGTCGTCGCGCCGCAGCCGCAGGCGGTCACCACCGCCATCGAGCAACCGACTGCCAACGCCGCCAAGGCGCCGGTCGCCGAGCCGGACGCGGCGGATGCCACGGCCACCGTCGAGGATCCGGCGGGCGTGACCACGCCGACGGCGACCACCGTCGCGCCGAGCGCAGCGCCGGCCGCCACGTCCACCGCTCCCGCGGAACCGCGTGCGGAAGACGCTGCCGCGGCCAAGCCGGCCTACGCACCGGTACAGACCACCCTGCTCGATGCCTTCGCCGAGGCACCGGCGGCGGTTCCGCACAGTGGTCAGGCAGCGGCCGCAGCGTCGACCGAGGCCGCATCGGTCACGCCGGCACGCGACGACAGCGCAACGTCCGTCGCTGCTCCGGCGACGCCGGCGCAAGCGGAGATCGCGACTGTGGACGAGGCGGCGCGGAAGGAACGTGCTGCTGCCGCGGCGCAGTCCGCAGCGCCTGCGCCGCATGCCGCGGACAAGGCGGACGGCGACGAGCGCAAGGATCGCGGCTGATCCCCGCTCCTGCCGGTGCAGCATGAAAGAAGCGGCCTTCGGGCCGCTTTTTTTTGTGGACGCCCGTGAAGCGTTTCCATCGCTACGGCTCAAGACGATCGTCTGCACGCGTACTGCCTTTCGCGCGTCCTGTTCGGCGCGGCAGCAGCGGCTTCAAAGCCACGGCGAAACTCGCTTTGCCGTGACTCGACGAGACACACCATCACCTCCGCAGAAGCGGCTTCAGCCGCGACGGGGCTTTCCCGATGCGCCGGTCGCGGCTGAAGCCGCGCCTGCGAAAACACGCGATGCGTGGAGTACGTGCTGCGCGGAAGGCTACCGAAGTGTCTTGAAGATCCACCACCACATGCACGTCCGCGTCGTTGTGCGATCGCTGCAGTCGCGAGCGATGCATTCGCGCAGAGCACGCACTCCCTACTCCACCGCTTTCGCCAAACCCAGCCATTTCGACCGCGGCACGCGCCAGTGCCGGGGGCGTCGGCGATAGCCGCGGACGCGGGTTCGCAATCGATCCATTGCGAACAGGTCGGCACGTTGGCGCAAGCACAACGCAAAAGCGGCCCGAAGGCCGCTCTCGTGTCAGCTCGGCAGGCACCGCCAACTACAGCGGATGCGTCGGATCCAGCAAGCCGTATTGCGTGGCCAGGCGCGCCAGGGCGATGTTGTCCTGGATGCCGACCTTTTCGAACAGCCGCGCCTTGTGCGTATTGACGGTCTTGGCGCTGAGGCTCAGGCGCTTGGCGATGTCTTCCTGGCGCAGGCCGCGGGTCAGCAGCAGGGCCACTTCCAGCTCGCGCGGCGAAAGCGCGTCGAATGGCGAACCGCCGCCTTCCAGATTGGCCAGCGCCAGGTTCTGCGCGATGTTGGCGCCGAGGTAGCGCTTGCCCATCGCCACGTCGCGGACCGCGCGCAGCAGCTCCTGCGCGTCGCCGGCCTTGCCAACGTAGCCGGACGCGCCGGCTTCCAGCAGGCGCTTGGGCAGCGGACCGTCTTCCAGTACCGACACGATAATGACCTTGGTGCCGTGGTCACCCTTGACGATGCGCTCGGTGACTTCCAGCCCGCTGACACCGGGCATGTGCAGATCGCACAGAACGATGTCCGGCTTCAGCTGCCGGATCTGCGGGAGCGCATTTTCGCCGCTGTCGGCCTCGCCGACGATCTCGATATCCGTTTGATTCGACAGGATCAGCTTCATGCCCGTACGGACAAGAGCGTGATCATCGACCAGAAAAACCCTGATGGCCATCTCGTATAACCCCAACGCAGCGGATACCGCACCATCCAGACTATCTGCGTGAATTATTCAGGGCAATACGAATTTGTAGACAAACGAAGACGCTTCACGGAGTGCTCATCTGCACTTCGCGAAACGTCACCGTGTCGTCATCAAAACCCTGCCGAGCTTACTCAAGGCTCGGCACGCAGGGTCGAGTGACCTGCCAGCGCTCTCCCCGTAAGGCGCGCGACGGTCCCTGCGTCAGGCCGAGGCCAGTATGCTGGTGCGGCGGGAAAAGCGTTATCAGGACAATCCTGATCTCACGTCAGAATTATCTGACCCTCCCCCTTCCCGCTTCCGGACACCACCCCGCTGCGGATCCCGGACAGGCCCGGCGAAATTTTCCGACACTCGCGTCGGAAATGGCCGATGCGACCTCCATACCCGGCGCAGCCACGACATGCCTGGCCGCCTGCGGCACACTGCCCGAGTGAACACGATCCGTCCCTACGTCATGCAGGACCGCGCCGCCTGCCTGGCGCTGTTCGACAGCAACGTCCCGCAGTTCTTCGACCGCAGCGAACACGCCGCCTTCGAGCGCTTCCTTGAACACGACGTCGGCGCCTGGCATTACCTGGTCATCGCCCGCGCGGGCGCGGTGGTGGCCTGCGGCGGCCACGCGGTGCGCCTCGACGGCCGCGTCGCCAGCTTCGGCTGGGGCATGGTTGATCGCCGCCTGCACCGCCAGGGCCTGGGCCGCGCACTGACCGAAGCCCGGCTCGACGCCTGCCGCAGTGCCGGCGTCGCGCGGATCGAACTGGACACCAGCCAGCACACCCAGGCGTTCTATGCGCGCTTCGGCTTCACGGTCGAGCGCGTGGTCGCGAACGGCTACGGCGCGGGGCTGGACCGTTGGGACATGGCGCTGGACCTGGACCGCACGCGCGGCTGAAACGGATCGCGCCTCAAGAAGTCGCCGTCAGGCGGCCAACGCATAGCGGCGGCAGTGCTCCAGATAACCGGCTTCGTGATGCCCGGCGAGCGCGACCACGCTCTCCCACAGCCACGACGGCGTGTCGATCGCCTTGCGCCGGTCGGCGTCCAACTGTTGCAGCCACGCGGCCCGCGTCCTGGGCTTCATCTGCCGCGCATGCGCCTTGCCGACGACGAAGGCGAGATAGCGTGCCGAGCGCACCGCCTCGGCGTGATTGAACTGGTCGACTTCGAGTTTCAGGTCGCGCGGCGAGAGTTCGCGAATGAACAGCGAGCGGCCCAGCAGATGCACCGGCATCATCCTGCTGCCCAGATAGGGCGACAACGCCCGCGCCGCGGCGGTCACGCGTTCGGCGTTGTCCGCCGGCATCCGCGCATCGGGCGCCGCTGGCGCGATCGGTGCGATCGCCTCCTTCAGATCGACCAGCGCATAGGACCAGTGGCCCTTGCCGGTCTTCAGCGCGACGATCGCCGCGTAGCGCAGCAGGCCGAGCGAACTGCAGCCCTTCATCCAGTACGCCGCATCGACCAGGCGCACCTCGCGATCCTTGGGCTTTCCCTTCAGCGACAGCACCATCTGCGCGACCACCGGATCGGCGAACAACCGCTCCAGCGCCTCGCGCTCTTCCGGCGCCAATGCCCAGAACTTCTCGCCAAGCGGGATACGCGGCTCCACCGCCTGCAGTCGCTCCTTGGCCAGATGCCGCCAGCGCCGGCCGAAGGCCTCGCGGCGGATGCTGCGCACGGTCTCGGGTTCGGCGCCCGGATGTTCGCGGATCGGGTCGGCGATCGCAGCGCCGTAGCCGTCGATCATCGCTTCCATCATCCGCGCCGTGGTGACGCCCGGCAGGTCCGAGCCGCGCGCCGCGGTGGCCAGCGACAGGCCCAGGCGGATGAGATCGTGCGCGGGGTTGCCGATCACGCCCTGGTCAAGGTCGCGGATCTGGATCTCGACGTGCCCCTCGCCGTCGGCAACCGGGCCCAGGTTGCCGAGGTGACAATCGCCGCAGATCCAGATCGCCGGCCCCATCGGCACGCGCCGCGCCGCCGGCGACGCTGCCAGCCATTCGTAGAACTTGAGCGTGTTGCCGCGGACATAGGCGTGGGCGGAGCGGGCCATCTTCAACGTGCGTTTGCGTTCGAGGATGACGGGGCGTTCGGCGAGGCTGGGCATCGAAGGTCGGACCTGGAGCGGACGGTGTGGGGGTCAAGCGCGGCGGCGCAGACGCTAGCAGAGCCGAACGAAATGGTCCGTGCACGGCAAGCACCTGGGCAACATACGCAGTGATCGCGGGGATCGCGCGGCCACGCACCGCATGCAGGCGCGGTGGCGGCGTGCGATTGCGCAGGGTTTGCTGCTTCTTCTGCCGCCGACGCGCGTGCCTGCGGCGGTCGGATCCAGCCTCTCCACCGCCTCCTGCGCGACCAGGCACGCGCCAACGGCAGCGCCCGGCGTCGACGTGATCTTAATCACGTCCCCGGCTATGCTCCGCGCACCTCACATAACTTAGGGAGAAGTTCATGCGTCTGACCATGCCGGCAACGGTTGCTGTATGTGTGCTGCTCGCCGCCTGCAGCAAGGGTGGCGACAAGAACGGCGACAACGTCGCGATGTCCAACGCCTCGGTCGCCGACGTGGCCAAGGTGCAGGCGGCCAAGCTGCAGCCCGGCCAGTGGGAGATGCGGATCGAGCAGGTGAGCAGCGAGACCAGCGGCGGCTCCGGCAACATGCCGCAGATGCCGAAGGTGCCGCCGAGCACCGCCAAGGTCTGCCTCACCGCCGAGCAGATCAACGATCCCACCAGCCTCTTCGGCAGCGCCTCGCCGATGCAGAAGAACTGCGTGTACGACTCCTTCAGCATGAAGGACGGAAAGATCGACGCGAAGATGCATTGCACGATGGGCGACATCAAGGTCGCCGGCACCAGCACCGGCACCTTCAGCGCCACCGAGATGTCCTCCGAATCGCATTCCGAGATCACCGGCCTGCCGGGCGGCATGTCGATGAAGACGCACATGAAGATGGACGGCAAGCGCCTGGGCGAGTGCCAGCCGGGCGATATCAAGGCCGGCGATACCAAGGCGCCGGCTGCCGGCTGAGCCAGCGTGTCCCATCGGGGAAATCAGGGGCACGCCACTCTGATTTCTTCCCTGGTCTGCAGCGCCGCGATGGTTCGCCATCGCGGCGCTTTTGTTGGCGCTGGTGCAGCGTGTCTTACCCGTGCAGGGCCTGGCAGCATGGATGTCATCGTCTTACGCGCGCTGCCACAACTGTCTCCAGTCGTTAGGGGCATGCGAGCACTGCACTGACCGCTGCATTTCGTTCTGTTTCACGCCGCACAGGGAAAGGTGACGAGCGCCAAGCGCGCGTCCGCCAGCGTGATGCACCTGCCCGACCGTGCATTGACGGCCGGGGCGCACCGACTGTCTGACCGTCGCCGCGTCGCGACGATGCCATGACATCCGCCAGGGCTGCGTCGTCACGTAACGACGCGATGCTCCGAACTACTTCAGCGCCCGCCAGCTCCGCCCCGCACGGAAGGCGCGCTCGAGGGTCGCCGCGAGCAGGCAGATCTTCAGCGTCTGCGGCAGGATGCCGTCGCCCGGGTCGCTAGGCGTGCCCAGCACCACCGACAGCTGATTGGCGATGGTCTGCCACACCACCTGCGGGTGCGGGCCGATCAACCGGGTCAGTCCCATCCAGGCCCAGGCCGAGGCCCAGTCCAGGGCGCGATACAGCACGATCAAGGTGACCAGGGCCGCCAGCCCGGTGGCGCCGGCCAACTGCACGCTGTTGGCCGCAGCGCGATAGCGCGAGACGGTCCCCGCCCAGAAATGGCCGATGAAGTCGCGCAACCACGTTGGCAGCTTCCGCCACAGCCCCAGCGTGCCGTCGACCTTGCTCGACCACTTGCCGGGCGCATTCCATTCGGCGTTGTGCACGTCGTAGCGGTAGATCAGCGCGGCCAACGCCAGCCAGACCACCGGCAACAAGGCCGAGAAGAAGATCACCACCAGCGTGTCAGCCACACCTGGCGGCGCCTGTTCCACCGCGCCCGGCAGCGCGGCATGCGCGACACCGATCGGATGGCTGATGCCCTGCCACAGTTGCTGGCCGAGATCGGCGATGCGCAGATGCGCCAGCCAGCGGAACACCCCGCCCTTCCATTCGGTGAGCACGTACATGCCGACGAAGGTCCAGCCGGCCTCGCACAGCACGATCAGCACGTTCCACGCCGGATGCGCGCTACGCTGCTTCTGTTTTTTCGCGCCGCGCCGGATCAGCCACAGCAACCCCACCGACGCCGCCAGCCACCAGCCGCCGGACACCTCGAACAGCGACCCGCGATAGGTCGGATCGAACGGATTGAACTGTCCCAAGCCCTCGCGCCCGTAGGCACGGATCGTCTCGCCGAGGAAGCCCCAGGCGGCGTAATAGGCGAAGAACGGCACCAGCGCCTGCGAGACGATCGCCGACAAACGGCGCCAGCGCGCCCTGCCCTCGTCCTGTGCAGTCGTCGCGTCGGCCTGCTCGGCCAGCGCCGCACTGGCGATCCCCGGCAAGGCCGGGCGCAGCGTTTCGAACAGCAGCACGAAGATCACCAGCTTGACCAGCACCACCAGCGTCAGCGACAGCAAGCCGGCGAGCCGGTTCTGGTAGCCGATCCACACCGCGGCCTGCAGCAGCAGTTCGTTGAGCAACACGCCGGCCAGCGCCACGGCGAGCAATTGCGGCAAGTAGCGGAACCACAGCCGCAGCGTGTCGCCGATCAACCCCAGCGGCCCGCCGCGCAGCGCCAACTCAGTCATGGCCTTGCCCCCGCGCGAAACGGAGGTAATGCGGGCGACCGCCGCGCGTGCTCACGGTGAGGTGCAGCTGCGCAGCCACCGCACGCGGCACCAGGTAGTAGCCGTCGATCGCCAACGGCACGCCCGGCTTGGCCGCGGACACGGCCAGTCCATCGCAGGCCACGCCGGGCGACTCGCCAGGCTTGGCCAAGACACGCTGCAACAGGTCCGGCACGGTATCGATCGCGGACCAGGATCGGCCAGTGCTGTCGATCAGCTTGAGCGTGCAATCGTTCCACTCCGCGCCGGCGGCGCCCGGCGCCAGCGCCAGGCGCGTGCGCACGAAGGTGCGATCGGCGGGCAGCCCCGCCTCGAACGGCAGCACGTCGACCGACGCGAGGCGAACGGCGGCACCGTCGTAGTCCACGGTCTGCGCCATCGCCACATCCACCGGTCGCCATTCGCGCGCATGCAGCAGTTCCCGCGCATCGCGCCAGCCGGTCGCGGCCATCGTGCACGGCACCAGCACCACCAATGCCGCCAGTGCGAGCCAGCGCATGCGCCGCTCGGAAACGGCCGGGGGCACGTCGCGGTCAGAGGCGTGCATGCAGCGCATCCAGATCGAGCACATCGGTGACCGCCGCTGCGGGCGAGAGCGGCGGATAGCGCACCTGCACCTCGGCCGTCAGCTGCGGCTCGCGGTCTTCCGACAGCAGCAGCGTGCCGCCGGCCCTGGCGAGCGCGGACGGCAGTTCGAACACCAGCACGTCCTTGCGCTCCAACCCGGGCTGCAGCGTCTTGATCGACGACAGCACCGCATCGCCCATCTCGGCGCGGCCGCTGGCGCGGTAACGACGGCCGTCGGGCGTTGCCCAGACCCGGCCATACACGCGCGCGGTCGCACGCGCGACCTTCGACCGCACCGGCACCACCAGCCACACGCCGCCACTGTCGCGCTGCTGCACCGCGCCCGCCGCCTTGAAGCGGATCGTATGCGCGAGCTGCGGCGTGTCGGCATTCACGGCCAGATTATCGGCCTGCACCCAATTGCTCGGAGCACCGGACACTGCGATCGGGCCAGTAATGCGCTCGTAGCGCGGCATCGTCCAGCGCATCCCGGCAAGCAGCACGAAGCCGAGCACCAGGATCGCGATGGCAGCCAACCGCTTCACGGTTCACCCGCCTGTGCGCCGGCACGCGCTGCGCCAAGCGGCAGTTCCACGACCCCGACCGGATGCGGATCGGTCCACAGCGGCTGCGCGTAGAGATTGTCGAAGGCCTTGAAAGTCCTGGCAGTGACGTCGAAGCGCAGGCGCGCAGCCGTCTGCTCCGTCGCCGGATACGTCCACACCAGGGCGACCTCTTCCGGCAGGCCAGGTTGCAACTCGGTGGTCGCCGCGCGATCGCGCAACAGATAGGCCGTCGGCCGCGCATCGGCCCCGCGCGGCGGCGCCTTCAACGCCACTGCCTGCACCAGCGAGCCGCTGGTCTGCGTGGTGCGATTGGTGGCCTGCAGATACAGCACGATCGCCTTGCGACCGTCGCGCGACACCACCTCGCCATCCGGCAGCCGGTCGCTGGTCTCCACGTGGTCGAAGCGCAGCGACCACTCGCCCGCGGCAACGTCCTTCCCGGCTTGCAGCGCGGGCGGCACCGGCACCTCCTTGGCCTCGAACAAGCCGATGCCCCACCCCACCACGATCGCGGCGATGCCACCGATCCCGGCCAGCATCCGTGTCCGCCACTGTCCTAGAGACGCTTTGCTCACCAAACCGGGTGACCCTTCTGGAAGCTCGGCCGGACGGTAGCACCGGGTTGCGAAGACGTGCAACCCGCAACTGAATGAAGAGAAACAGTATCCGTCCGCACTGTGGATCCTACTTCCAGACCACCTAGCAAATGCTCCAAGCGAGAGACAAGGCGCTTATCGCGGATCCCGCGACGCGGGTGCCTGTTCTGAGCGCTTGAAATCGGGGCTAACGTCATCTCGCCCGAGGGCCGATGGGTGCGCTTTCATCAGCCACTCGGCCACCAGAAGATTCGGTAGCCAGCATAACCAGGCAATCGCCCGATAGGCCACGACAAATTCGATGCCCAAGACAAACGTCGAGAAAGGCAGGTAAAGACGCAGCGTTACCGCAGACAGGGTCAAGGCGAACGAGCGCATCATCCAGCGCCGATGCTCAGCCAGCCGACCTGTCAGAACCTTACGCAGCGCGATGGCCGTTGTCGCCATCCACGCGATTCCAAGCGCACCGAATCCCGCGCCAGCGACAGGCCCGGTGGATATCCCGGCAGCAAGAAACACGGCGGAGAGGCCTCCGACCATGCAACCCGCGACATACACGCGTCCGGTCGCCCGATGCCACCCTGGGTGACGCAGACGAAGCCGGCGAACGAACTGGAGGGGCCCACAGAGCAGCGCCGTCGCGGCGCTGGTCGCGTGCACAATCAACCACGGATGCACGTGCCGGTTGGCTGCGACGCCAGGCGGCACGGGACCTTGGTCGAACAGATAGCGATAAGACACCAGGGCCACGGCGCCGCTCAATACAGCGAGCACGCCCCATGCATAGCCCGACCGTCTGGATTTCGCTGTCGTGCTTGCCTGCGACCGATACGCCGAATGCATCATGCTGCCCCCTGGAGTGACAAATGCGGCCATGGGCCGGACTTCAAGCCGCGGCATGTCCGCCACGTCCTTCAAGTGCAACACTATCGGTGCCGGGCAGCCGAGCCCATGTTCGATCGTCGAAACATCTGTCGCTATCGTCCAGACATGACCGACCCGCTTTCCGACATCCTCACCCTCGTTCAGCTCGACTCGTATGGATTTCGCGGGTTGGACGCTGGAAGCGACTGGGGACTGCGTTTCCCACCAGCCGACGGCATCCGATGCTTTGCCATCGATTCGGGGGAATGCAGGATCGTGCTGCAGGACGCCAACTCTCATATCGCCTTGGAACCGGGTGATGTGATTCTTGTGCAAGGAGGAGCCGCCATGCAGCTGTATGCAGGCGCCCCCGTGACGTGGCAGGACGCCATCTCGTTCCTGACACGGGTGCCGCCTGGCCACGTCGCTGAACTCAATGGCGGCGGGGTGTGTCGAGGCATCGGGGGATTCTTTTCGTTGCGCGGCCAACATGCTGCGGCCATCCTTTCAGCGGTACCGCCGGTGGTCCACATCCGGTCTCAAGATCACAAGGCGGCGCTTCAAGCCAGCGTACGGCGCCTCATCGTCGAACTGCGCGAACCTCGGCCAGGCAGCGATCTGCTCGCTGGACACCTTGCGCAGGCGCTCTTGATCGAGGCCTTGCGCGCCCATCTGGAGACAGGCCAGCAGCAGATGGGATGGCTGGCCGCGCTCGGCGTGCCCGCACTGCATCGTGCCCTGACGGCCATGCACGCGAACGTCAGCCATCGGTGGACGGTCGCAGAATTGGCCGCCGCCGCACGGATGTCGCGCTCCAGCTTCGCCGCCCATTTCGAGCGCGTCACCGGCGAGACGCCGATGGATTATCTGACCCGGTGGCGCATGGCCCTGGCGTCTCATCGTCTGCTGACGTCGACGCTGTCGGTCGGTGCGATCGGCATGTCTGTCGGTTACTCGTCTGAAAGCGCGTTCGCGGTTGCATTCAAACGCAACTTCGATGCATCGCCCAGCCAGTACCGCGCGCAATCAATAGCGGCCAAGTTCTGACGCTGTGGGTG
This sequence comes from Xanthomonas sp. LMG 12462, assembly GCF_009192885.1. Taxonomy (NCBI): domain Bacteria; kingdom Pseudomonadati; phylum Pseudomonadota; class Gammaproteobacteria; order Lysobacterales; family Lysobacteraceae; genus Xanthomonas; species Xanthomonas sp. LMG 12462. The sequence goes on from NZ_NMPP01000044.1 coordinate 42,986, forward strand.
TCTTAAGGACGCAAACACTGCTTAGGTCCCACCGCCCTAGATCAACGCAGGCGTCCCGCCCTTAGGCTCCGCAAACGCCATCACGCCTTGACCGCCAGTGTGGCGGAGAGAGTGGGATTCGAACCCACGGAAGGTTTGACCCTTCGCCGGTTTTCAAGACCGGTGCCTTAAACCGCTCGGCCATCTCTCCGTTTGCGAACGCGGCGGTACTGCGGAAGAGCGTCGCAGCCGCTTGAAGCACAACGCCGCGGAAGCGCGACGCTGCAGTGCCTGTCCAGCCTGAAGCAATCGGTGCCGATGACGGCACCACATGAACCCCGAACCCAGGACCACCAGCACGGGCGCGCATTTTCGCACGCCCGCGGCGGTTTTGCTCGACCGACGTGCGCGGCCGGCGTCGCGATCAACCCGCCTCGACCGCCATCGCGCCCAGGGTCGAGTGCCGGGCCTTGGTGCGCTCGGGGCAGTTGCCGCCGCAGTCCAGGCGCGAGGCTTCGATCTGACGAGGCAGGTGTTCGGCGAGGAAGTCGATGAACACGCGCACCGCCGGCAGCAGGCCGCGGCGCGAGGCGAACACGGCGTGGCAGATGCCCTGCGGCAGCGACCATTCCGGCAGCACCACTTCCAGTTCGCCGTTGCGCACGGCTTCGGCGCAGACGGTCTCGGGCAGCAGGGTGATGCCGAAGCCGTCCTTGACCATGGACTGCAGCAGCGGGAAATCGAAGCCGGCCACGCGCGGCTGCAGGTCGACGCGGCGCACTTCGCCGGCCGGGCCGTGCAGTTCCCAGCGCTGCCGGGCCTCGTCCTCGCTGATGCTGAGGGTGACGTGCGAGGTCAGTTCCTCGGGGTCCTTGGGACGGCCGGCGCGGTCCAGGTACTTGGGGCTGGCGACCAGCAGTTCCTGCACCTGGCCGAAGCTGCGCATCACCAGGCTGCCGTCGTCGTCCAGGCGCGAACGCACACGCAGGGCGACATCGTAGCCTTCGTTGATGATGTCGACGCGGCGGTTGCTGATGTTCAGTTGCAGCCGCACCTTGGGGTACTGGTCCAGGAACATCGGCAGCAGCTTGGGCAGCTGCATCTGCGCCAGCGACACCGGCACGCTGACCCGCACCAGCCCGCGCGGTTCGGCGCTGAGCCGGTCGACCACTTCGCGCGCGGCCTGCGCCTCGGCCAGCATGGTCTGGGCGTGGCGGTGCACGCTCATGCCCAGGTCGGTGACGGCGAAACGGCGCGTGGAGCGCTGCAGCAGGCGCACGCCCAGGTCGCTCTCCAGCTGGCTGATGCGGCGGCTCAGGCGCGACTTGGGGATGCCCAGGGCGCGCTCGGCGGCGGCGAACCCGCCGTGGTCGACCACCATGGCGAAGTAGTACAGATCGTTGAGGTCGTGCATGTTCTTTCGATATTTAGAACGATGGGGACAATCGGATCCGGTTCATTCTACTCCTACAACGATTTGCGCTGCAGGGGACGCCGGTCGCGCTCGCGCGGTGGCTCAGGCACGGATGGAGGCGGTCGCAGGGTAACCCCGGCCGGGCTAGCGCGCAGTGACGGGACGGGAGTTCGGCGCACGCGGAACGCCGCTGCGGCGCGTGCTGCAGCAGGCATTGGATGCGAGCGCCCTGCCCCGTCCGGATCGAAGACCCACTCGTGGCGCAAGGCGGTGCACTGCCCGTATCAGGACACGTTGCCTGAGCGCAGGGACGGACAGGAGGGCGGCGCAGCAGCAACGGCGACGCGAGGCACGCCCGGGGCCGACGCCCCGGGCCCGAGCAATCAGCCGATCCGCTCGGCCCCGCCCATGTACGGGCGCAGCGCGTCGGGCACGGTGATCGAGCCGTCGGCGTTCTGGTAGTTCTCCATCACCGCGATCATGGCGCGGCCGACCGCGGTGCCGGAGCCATTGAGCGTGTGCAGCAGCTCGGGCTTGCCGGTGGCCGGGTTGCGCCAGCGCGCCTGCATGCGCCGCGCCTGGAAATCGCCGCAGTTGGAGCAGGAGGAGATCTCGCGATAGGTCTGCTGCGACGGCAACCAGACTTCCAGGTCGTAGGTCTTGCTGGCGGAGAAGCCCATGTCGCCGGTGCACAGCAGCATCTTGCGGTACGGCAGGCCCAGCGTCTCCAGCACCACTTCGGCGCAACGGGTCATGCGCTCGTGTTCGGCGGCGCTGTCTTCCGGGCGGCACACGCTGACCAGTTCCACTTTCTCGAACTGGTGCTGGCGGATCATGCCGCGGGTGTCGCGGCCGCCGCTGCCGGCCTCGGAACGGAAGCACAGCGAGTGCGCGGTCATGCGCAGCGGCAGGCGCTCGGCCTCGACGATCTCGTCGCGCACCAGGTTGGTCAGCGAGATTTCCGAGGTGGAGATCAGGTAGCGCTTCTGTTCGCCCAGCGCGGTGGCGAACATGTCTTCCTCGAACTTCGGCAACTGGCCGGTGCCGTACAGGCTGTCGGCGTTGACGATCACCGGCACGTTGGTTTCCTGGTAGGCGTGCGGGCCGGTGTGCAGGTCCAGCATGAACTGCGCCAGGGCGCGGTGCAGGCGCGCGATCGGCCCGCGCAGCACGGTGAAGCGCGCGCCCGACAGCTTGGCCGCCGCCTCGCCGTCCAGCCAGCCGTGGCGCGCGCCGAGTTCGACGTGGTCCTTGACCTCGAAATCGAAGCTGCGCGGGCTGCCCCAGCGCTGCAGCTCGACGTTGTCGGCCTCGTCCTTGCCGGCGGGCACATCGGCCTGCGGCAGGTTGGGAATCTCCAGCGCCAGCGTCTCCAGCTGCGCGCGGATCTCGTCCAGGCGCTGCTCGGAGGCCTTCAGTTCGTCGCCGAAGCCGGCCACTTCGGCCATCAGCGCGCTCGCGTCCTCGCCCTTGGCCTTGGCCTGGCCGATCGCCCTGGACCGGCTGTTGCGCAGGCTCTGCAGTTCCTGGGTCCGCACCTGGATGCGCTTGCGGTCGGCCTCCAGGGCCTCCAGGGCGGCCACGTCCAGCGCGTAGCCGCGACTGGTGCGCAGGCGCTCGGCGAGGTCGGCGGGCTGTTGGCGAAGCAGAGCGGGATCGAGCATGGGCGCGGGGTGCCAGGGGAACGAACCCGGGATTATCGCCTGTCCGTCGCGGTTTTGCCGACTCGCGTCCGCCGCGGCGCGCGATTCACTGCGGCTATGCCAGAATCGAACGGTTCCCTACGGTGAGTCCCATGTCCACGTCGCCCTCGTCCTCCAAGTCCGGCATCGTGCTGCATCTGCCGCGGCGCCTGCTCGCGATCGTCGGCATCGCCTTCGCCGCCGGCCTGTTGCTGTTCCTGGTGGTGTGGCTGGTCGGACGCAAGGACAACGATTTCTACAAGCCGCAGCCGGCGCAGCAGGTGCAGCAGGACACCGAACAGGTGAAGCCGCTGCCCGAGCCGCTGCCCGCCGGCAGCGCCGCCAGCAGCATGCCGCAGGCCAAGCCGGTCCCCGCCGGCGACGCGCCGAAGCTGGTGGAAACCGCACCGGCGCCGCCGCCGACCACGGAAGCGCCGGCGCCGGCCGCCGGCACCGATGCCGCCGGCAACACGGCCACCGCGCTGGCACCGGGCAACCGCCCGGTGCCGCTGGAAGGGCAGACCCCGCCGCCGCGCTATCCCCCGGCGGCGCTGCGCCGTGGCGATGCCGGCACGGTGGTGGTGCGGGTCGAGGTCGATGCCAGCGGTGCGCCCGCCGGCGTGGCCCTGCTTCGGCGCAGCGGCTCGCGCGATCTGGACCGCGCGGCGATGGAAACCGTGCGCCGCTGGAAGTTCCGCCCGGCGCAGCAGAACGGCCGTGCAGTGCCGGCCAGCATCGAGATTCCGTTCGACTTCAAGCCGGGGCCGTAACTGAACCGCCGCCCGGACGCGCGGGCGGCGTTCACATGGGGGTGACACCCCTGAGGCGGGTCCTGGGTGACACTGGACCCGTCCCACGGCACCGGAGTTGCCGCCATGCCCACCCCGTACAAGTCGACACAGCCGCTGGACGCGTGGAAGCGCCCCGCCCGCCCGTCGTCTGCGCGCGGGGAAGCGCATGCGCGGGCCGATCGCGGGTCGCCGTGGGCCTGGATGATCGTGATTGCACTGGCTCTGGCGGTGGCCGGCTGGTGGCTGGCCGTGGACCGCGACGACGACGGCAGCGGCTACCGAGCTACCCAGTCGACACCGTCGACACCCGCCAACGATCCGCCGCGTCCGCAGCCGACGCACTGACGTTTCGACAACCCGACTTGCCTCTTCCCCCGGCCGCGCTTGCACGCGGCCGGTGCTGCGCAGGCGATCAGGCGGTGCGCAACGCGAAGCCGGCGCCGCGCGCCAGCGTGTCGAAACCCGGGAACGACGTCGCCACGTTCGCCACATCCTGGATCCGCACCTCGCCTTGCGCCAGCTGCCCGGCGATAGCGAAGGCCATGGCGATGCGATGGTCGCCGTGGCTCTCGATGGTCCCAGCGCCCAGCGTGCCGCCGTGGATGGTGGCGCCGTCCGGGGTCTCATCGACGACGATGCCCAGGCTGCGCAGCCCGGTGGCCATCGCCGCCAGGCGGTCCGATTCCTTGACCCGCAGCTCCGCCGCGCCGCTGACCACGGTCTGCCCGTCGGCGGCGGCGGCGGCCACGAACAGCGCCGGGAACTCGTCGATCATGTCCGGCACTACGCTCTCGGGAATCGTCGCGCCGCGCAGCGCCGCGTAGCGCACCCGCAGGTCGGCGACCGGCTCGCCGCCGTGCTCGCTGTGGTTGTGCTCGACGATGTCCGCACCCATCAAGCGCAGCGCGGCCAGCAGACCCGTTCGGCGCGGATTGAGCCCGACCGCCTTCAGGGTGATGTCCGAGCCGGGAATGATGCTGGCGGCGACGATGAAGAACGCCGCCGAGGAGAAGTCCGCCGGCACCGCGATATCGGTGGCGCGCAGACGCTGGCCGCCGCGCAGCCGCGCCTGGCCCGGCGAGAACTCGATGTCCACGCCGAACGCGGACAGCATGCGCTCGGTGTAGTCGCGGGTGGGATGCGGCTCCTGCACCGTGGTGACACCGTCGGCATACAGACCGGCCAGCAGCACCGCCGACTTGACCTGGGCGCTGGCCACCGGCGAGACGAAGTCGATGCCGCGCAGCGGCTGGCCGCCATGGATGCGCAGCGGCGGCACGCCATTGGCCTCGGTGTCGATGCGTGCGCCCATCAGCGCCAGCGGCTCGGTGACCCGGCGCATCGGCCGCTTGGACAGCGACGCATCGCCGACCAGCACGCTGTCGAACGGCTGCGCCGCGAGCAGCCCGGCGAGCAGACGCATGCCGGTGCCGGCGTTCCCGCAATCCAGCTCGCCCTGCGGCGCCTGCAGCCCATCCACGCCCACGCCATGCACGACACGCTGCGACGGCGACGGCGTCTCGATCCGTACCCCGAGCCGCGCGAAGATCGCCGCCGTCGAACGCGTGTCCTCGCCCTCGAGAAACCCCTCGATCCGCGACGTGCCATCGGCCAACGCCGCGAACATCACCGCCCGGTGCGACACCGACTTGTCCCCCGGCACCGTCAGCGTGCCCTGCAGCGCAGTGCCGCGCGTTGCGATCCAGCCTTGCTCGTTGCTCATCATCGTTCCTGAAAGTCCAACCACCCGAAGATCCACCACCACCCGGCGACATCGGCGCCGCTACAGCGCGCTTGCGCTGCTGCCACGACGCCTACACCAAGTCAGCCACCGCCGTTGCCGGTGCCGTTGCTGTTGTTCCTGCTGTTGCTGTTGTTCCTGCTGTTGCCGTTGTTCTTGCTTTCGCTGTTGCTCTCAATCCCCCGTGAGGGCTGGCGGACACGGCGGGTAAAACCCCGTGAGGGGCGGCGCGCAGGATGCGCGTCGTTTTCGGCAGGCACATGGATGTGCCTTCCGAAAATTCCCGTCGTGTCCGAGGACCCCGCGCGCAGCGCGGGGCAGCCCGCCCGGGGGTGTGTTTCTTTTGGTTACTTTTCTTTGCACAAGCAAAGAAAAGTGACTCGCGCGTCAGCGCGAAAGCTGTTGCCGTTAAAGCTGTTGCTGCTGAAGAAGCGGTTTCACATTCCAGGGAATGCCCCGTCGCGGCTGAAGCCGCTCCTACAGGTGCACATCTCCTAGTGACCAAAGCGCCCTGCAGCGGTTAGAGACGAAGCAACCGCGGAACCAAATCAAGGCACCGCCACCGGATACGACCCCAACACCTTGATCTGCGCCGAATGCGCCTTCAACTCCGCCAACGCCAACTTCATCGCCTCATCCTCCACATGCCCCGCCAGATCGATGAAGAACCCGTACTCCCACTTCGCCTGATGCGACGGCCGCGACTCGATCCGATTCATGCTGATCCCATGCCGCGCGAACGGACTGAGCACATCGAACAACGCACCCGGCTTGTCGTGGATGAACACCAGCACCGACGTACGATCGTGCCCCGACGGCGGGAAGATCTGCCGCCCGATCACCAGGAAGCGCGTCGTGTTGTCCGCGTCGTCCTCGATCGACTTCATGATCACCTTCTTCAGCGCATACACATGCGCCGCGCTCTCCCCGCCGATCGCCGCCGCATCGTCGGCATTGCGCGCCCGGCGCGCGCCCTCGGCGTTGCTGGAGACCGGAATCTTCTCCACCTTGGGCAGGTTCGCGCGCAACCAGCCGGCGGTCTGCGCGAACGACTGCGGATGCGCGTAGATCCGCTCGATCGCGTCCAGCCGCCCGCTGCGCGAGAGCAGGAACTGGTGCACGCGCAGCTCGGTCTCGCCGCAGATCTTCAGGTTGGAGGTCAGGAACATGTCCAGGGTGACCTGGATCGTGCCCTGCCCCGAGTTCTCCACCGGCACCACGCCGAAGTCGGCGTTGCCGCTTTCCACTTCCTGGAACACTTCCTCGATGGTGGCCATCGGCAGGCCCACCGCCGAGCGGCCGAAGTGCTTGAGCACCGCCTGCTGGCTGAAGGTGCCCTCCGGCCCCAGGTAGCCGATCTTCAGCGGCTCCTGCTGCGCCAGGCACGCGGACATGATCTCGCGGAACACGTGCACCAGCACTTCGTCGCTGAGCGGGCCCTGGTTGCGGTCCACCACCATGCGCAGCACCTGCGCCTCGCGCTCGGGCCGGTAGTAGTCCACCGCCGCGGCAAGCTTGCCCTTGGCCTTGCCGACCTGGTGCGCGAACTGCGCGCGCTCGGCGATCAGCGCCTGGATGGTGCGGTCGATCTCATCGATCTTGGCGCGCACGTCGGCCAGGGCCGGCGTGGCGGCGGGTTTCGCGGACTTGGCCGGCTTGGCGTCGGCGGCGGGAGATTTCTTCGGCTTTGCGGCCATGGATCGGGGGTTCCTCGGTGGTCCGGATCGCCGAAGCGATCCGGTCGCGGCTGAAGCCGCTCCTACAAAAATCGGCGACTCAGCCGTGGCGCTGCTGGAAGTCGTGCATGAACGCGACCAGCGCCTGCGCGCCAGCCAGGGGCATGGCGTTGTACAGCGACGCGCGGATGCCGCCGACCGCCTTGTGGCCCTTCAGCGCCAGCAGGCCGGCCGCCTTGGATTCGGCGACGAAGCGCGTGGTGAGAGTCTCGTCCGGCAGGAAGAACGGGATGTTCATCCGCGAGCGCACTGCCGCCGCGACCTCGTTGCGATAGAAGCCACCGGAGGCGTCGATCGCCGCGTACACCAGCGCCGACTTGGCCTGGTTGCGCGCGGCGAACGCCTCCACGCCGCCCTCGGCCAGCATCCACTTGAACACCAGCCCGGCCAGATACCAGTTCCAGGTCGGCGGGGTGTTGAGCATGGAGTCGCGCGCCACATGCGAGCGGTAATCGAAGATGTCCGCGCGCGGCTGGCCGGCGCGTTCGAGCAGGTCGCGGCGGATGATCACCACCGTGACGCCGACCGGGCCGAGGTTCTTCTGCGCGCCGGCGTAGATCAGCGCGTACCTGGAGACGTCGATCGGCTCGGAGGCGATGCTGGAGCTGAAGTCGGCGAACAGCGGCACGTCGCCAACGTCGGGCGTGTCGCGGAACTCCACGCCGTGGATGGTCTCGTTGGCGGTGATGTGCACGTAGGCGGCATCCTCGCGCAACTGCCAGGCCGCGCGCGGCGGGATGTCGCGGAAGCCGTCGGCCTCGCTGCTGGCGGCCACGTGCACGTCGACGTACGGCCCGACCTGCTTGATCGCGGTCTTGCCCCAGTGCCCGGTCACCACGTAGTCCACGGTCTGCCCGGGCGCGGCGAAGTTCAGCGCCAGCAGCGCCTGCTGGGTGGTGGCGCCACCGGCCAGGAACAGCACGGCATAGTCGTCGGGAATGCCGATCAGCCGGCGCAGGTCGGCGTCGGCCTGTGCCGCCACCTCCATGAACTCGGCGCCGCGGTGGCTCAGCTCCACGATCGAGGCGCCCACGCCATTCCACTCCAACATCTCCGCCTGCGCCTGGCGCAGGACCGATTCCGGCAAGGCAGCGGGGCCGGCACTGAAATTGAACGCGCGCGTCATGGGGCACCTATCGGACAGAACCCCTAGTATGCCGCAGCGCAACAGCTTGCGGCCCGGGCAATTTAGGTTGCATTTGCATCCATTCGCCCTGCGCATGCGTAGTCTGTGGTGAAGTCCCCGCCACTGCTCGCCCCCTTCGCTCCAGGAGTCCGCCATGTCGTTGCGCGATGCCCTCACCGTTCCCAGCCGCGAGATCACCGACGAGGCGGTCTACCGCGACCGGCGGCGCCTGCTGCAGGCCCTGGCGCTGACCCCGGTGGCCGGCCTGGTCGGCTGCGCCGACGCCGAGCCGCCGGCCCCGCCCAAGACCGTGGTGACGCCGGAGCAGGCGCGCAGCGGGTTCCGCACCAACGAGGAGCTGACCCGCTACGAGGACGTGACCAGCTACAACAACTTCTACGAATTCGGCACCGACAAGACCGATCCGTCGAAGGCGGCCAAGACCCTGCGCACCTCGCCGTGGTCGGTGAAGGTCTCCGGCGAATGCGAGAAGCCCGGCACGCTGTCCCTGGACGACCTGCTCAAGGGCCATACGCCCGAGGAGCGCATCTACCGCCTGCGCTGCGTGGAAGGCTGGTCGATGGTGATCCCGTGGCTGGGCGTGCCGCTGGGCGACGTGCTCAAGCGCTTCGCGCCGACCTCCAAGGCCAAGTATGTCGCCTTCACCACCCTGGCCGATCCCAAGCAGATGCCCGGCATCCGCTACAGCTCGATCGACTGGCCGTACAAGGAAGGCCTGCGCATCGACGAGGCCGTGCACCCGCTGACCCTGCTCGCCACCGGCCTGTACGGCAAGCCGCTGCCGCAGCAGAACGGCGCGCCGCTGCGGCTGGTGGTGCCGTGGAAGTACGGCTTCAAGAGCATCAAGTCGATCGTCGAGATCCGCTTCGTCGAGCGCATGCCGGAAACCGCTTGGCACGAGCTGCAACCCTCCGAGTACGGGTTCTTCTCCAACGTCAATCCGGCGGTGGACCATCCGCGCTGGAGCCAGAAGACCGAGCGCCGCATCGCCGGCAAGGCCAGCAAGCTGTTCGCCGAGCGCATCCCCACCCGCCCGTTCAACGGCTATGCCGATCAGGTGGCGTCGCTGTATGCGGGGATGGATCTGAAGAAATGGTATTGAGGAGAGGCTGGGAATGGGGAACTGGGAATCGGGAATGGGAAAAGCGCGGCGCCTGGTGGTTGCCTCGCGCGACGGCTGGAATCGCAGTCGGCGTGCCGCGTGGCGCCTGTGCCAACACGGCGCGATGACGGCGCATGGCTAAGACCTCCGCTTCGTTGATCGCCGCCAAGGCGGTGGTGCACGCGCTGGCGCTGGCGCCGATGGCGTACCTGGGCTGGCAGTTCTGGCAGGTGTGGCAGACCGGCAGCGATGCGCTCGGTGCCGATCCGGTGGCCGAGGTCGAGCACCGCACCGGGTTGTGGGCGCTGCGGCTGCTGCTGTTGACCCTGGCCATCACCCCGCTGCGGCAACTGACCGGGCAATCGGTGCTGCTGCGTTTCCGGCGCATGCTCGGGCTGTACGCGTTCTTCTACGCGACCGTGCATCTGGCGGCCTATCTGGGGTTGGACCTGCGCGGCTACTGGACGCAGATCTTCGAGGAGATCGTCAAACGCCCGTACATCACCGTCGGCTTCATGGCGTGGCTGCTGCTGGTGCCGCTGGCGATCACCTCCACCCAGGGCTGGATGCGCCGGCTCAAGCGCAACTGGGGCAAGCTGCACAAGGCGATCTATGCGATCGGCGTGCTCGCCGTGCTGCACTTCTGGTGGCTGGTGAAGTCGGACATCCGCGAACCGCTGCTGTACGCGGCGATCCTGGCGGTGCTGCTGGGCTGGCGCGGCTGGCGGGCGCTCAGCGCGCGCCGAACCACAGCAGGCCGCTGAGCGCGGCGGCCAGCAACAAGGCGCTGAGCAACAGCCACGGCCAGCGCCGCGCGGTGGCAGGGTGCGGCGCCACCGCCGGGGTCAGCGCCAGCGCGGCCAGTGCCGGGTCGTCGCGCAACGGCTCGGCACCGACGACCTGCGGGACTTCCAGCACGAAGCGGTGCTGGGCATCGAATACCACTTGGTCGCCGGGCTGCAGCCAGCAGCTGCGCACGGCGACGCCATTGACCTGGGTCTGCGCCTCGCCGAAGCCGCGCAGCAGCACCCGCTCGCCATGCCGTTCCAGGCGCGCGTGCTGCTCGGCGCAGGCCGGATCGTCGATGCGGATGTCGCACTCGCGCAGGCGGCCGATGCTGCGCACCCGGTCCACGGTGAAACTGCGGCCATGGTGCGGACCGCCGACGCCGCGCAGCACCAGGCGCGGATCGTCGTACTCGGCCTCGCTGACCTCAGGCAGGCGCTGCAGCGGCTCGCACTTGCCCTGCACCACCATTTCGACGCCGTCGGCGTAGACCGCGTCGCCGGCGCGCAGCAGCGCCATGCGCCGCACCGGGCGGCCGTTGACGTGAATGCCGCGGCTGCCGTTGGCGACCTGCAGCCACAGACCGCGCCGGTCCAGGCAGAACTGCGCCAGCAGCAATGCGCCCTGGGTGTCGTCGACCACGCTGACCTGGCCGGAGGCCAGCCGCACGATGCGATGCACGCCCGCGCGCAGGGGCCGGTCGGGATGTTGGCGGTTGCTGAAATGGACTTGCAGATCGTGCACGGCGGGCAGCCTAGCAGGTTGCCTGCGAGTGCAGAAGCGCGCGCGCTGGACAATGCACCGCGCATACGCACAATGCCTGATCGTTCACGCGGGCACCCGCCCGCACAGGAGCCAGCATGTCCAGCATCGACATCCGCCACGACCACGACAAGACCCCCGCACAGGCCCGCAAGGCCATCGAAACCGCCGCCAAGAAACTGTCCGAGCGCTTCGACCTGGAATCGCACTGGGATGGCGATTCCCTGCTGTTCTCGCGCTCGGGCGTGGACGGACGCATCGAGCTGCTGCCCAAGCAGGTGCACGTGACTGCCGAACTGGGCTTCCTGCTGTCGGCGATGAAGGGCACGGTGGAAAGCGAGATTCGGCGGGTGCTGGCGGAAAAGCTGGGCTGATCAGTGCATCGAGCCCCTCTCCCCTCGGGAGAGGGGTTGGGGTGAGGGTGCGGTACCAAGCGCTGACGCAATCAGTTGCACGAGGCTTCGCCCGTACCCTCATCCGCCCCTGCGGGGCACCTTCTCCCGAGGGGAGAAGGGAGAAGCCAAAGCCCCTCTCCCCTCGGGAGAGGGGTTGGGGTGAGGGTGCGGCACCAAGCGCTGACGCAATCAGCTGCACGAGGCTTCGCTCGTACCCTCATCCGCCCCTGCGGGGCGCCTTCCCCCGCAAAAGGGGGCCATGGTCCCGGCGGGAGAAGGGAGCAGCTAAAGCCCCTCTCCCGACGGGAGAGGGGTTGGGGTGAGGGTCCGACCGCTGACTCACTCCAACGCAAACGGATCCGGATCGCCCGCAAACAACCGCCGCGACACGGCGCGCTCGGTGGTCTCGATATCGCCGATGAACCCCTCGGCGTCGCCCAGTGTGGAGAACGCGTCGAAACCCCGCTCCAGGAATCCCTGCAGTTCCGACAGCCCCGCCGCCTTGGCCGGGCCGCGGGCGAAGCGCAGCAGCATGCGCACGCCCGGCGTATGCACCGCCTTGGCCAGGCCCAGACCGACGCGGGCGATCAGGTCGATCTGGCGTTGGCGCAGCCGCGGCAAGCCGGTCTGCCGATAGGCCTCGGCATACAGCGCCGCGTCCAGACGCTTGCGCCGCGGCGCCAGGGCCTGCAGCGCCTCGGCCATGCGCAGGTCCAGGGCGTGGGTCAGCGCACCCAGCTCGATGCCGTCGGCGACCGTGTCCAGCAGCGACGCCGGCATCAGCCGCTGCATCATCGGCAACACCTTGACGATGTCGGCGTCGCGACGGCTGAAGTCGCGATCGCCATAGACGTCGGTGAGGAAGAACATCGCCGCCGGACGCCGCTGCGGATCCTCCAGGAAATGCTCGAAGCTGTGCTCCAGCCGCTCCGATTGCCAGCGCCGCAGTTCCTGCAGCCAGCGCAGCGCATTGCGCGGTTCGCGCACGGGGTCGTGCAGCGCCTGGTGCCACGCCAGGCGGCGGCCGAGTCGTTCCAGGACGGGAGTGCTGCGCGCCATGGGCGCCGATGATGGTCGCAGCCCGGCACGACCGCAAGCGTCACGGCGCTCGGCTACACTCGCGCCACTGCCTCCTGCGGACCGCGCATGCTTTCCCTCCACAGCGCCTCGCCCCGTCCCCATTCCAACGGCCGCATCGGCCTGGCCATCGCCGGCGGCGGGCCGATCGGTGGCATGTACGGCCTCGGTGCGCTGCGTGCCCTGGACGAGGCGCTGGACGGACTGGACCTGACCCGCCTGGATTGCTACGTGGGCGTCAGCTCCGGTGCATTCCTGACCGCCGGGCTGGCCAACCGCATCAGCAGCGCCGAGATCTGCCGGATCTTCGTCACCGGCAACAGCGACGATGCGCGGTTCCGCCCGGAAGACTTCCTGCGGCCCAACGTCTACGAGTATCTGCGCCGTGCCGCGACCCTGCCGGGGCTGGCCTACGGCTGGTGGCACGACCTGCTCACCGAACCGCGCAAGACCCGCTGGTCGGACCTGATCACCCGCTTCGGCGGACTGGTGCCCAGCGGCCTGTTCGACAACGCCGGGGTCGAGCGTTTCCTGCAGGACGTGTTCAGCCGCCGCGGCCGCAGCAACGATTTCCGCGACCTCGACGCCAATCTGTTCGTGGTCGCGGTGGACCTGGACAGCGGCCGTGCGGTGCGCTTCGGCGAGCCGGGCATGGACCACGTGCCGATCTCGCTGGCGATCCAGGCCAGCGCGGCGCTGCCGGGGCTGTATCCGCCGGTGCAGATCGACGGCCACCATTACGTGGACGGCGCGCTGCGCCGCACCATGCATGCCTCCACCTTGCTGGAGCGCGGCATCGACCTGATGATCGGGATCAACCCGCTGGTGCCCTACGACGCCTCCCACGCGCCGCGCCGCAATGGCCACATCGACCGCGCGCGGCTGCTCGCCGGCGGCCTGCCGGCGGTGCTGTCGCAGACCTTCCGCACCCTGCTGCAATCGCGCATGCAGGTGGGGCTGGAGAAGTACGCGCGGCAGTACCCGCAGGTGGACCAGTTGGTCTTCGAGCCCAACGCCGACAACGGCGAGCTGTTCTTCACCAATCTCTTCAGCTATGCCGCGCGCCACCGCGTGTGCCAGCTCGCCTACCGCAACACGCTGTCCGACCTGCGCCGCAACGCGCAGACGCTGGAGCCGCTGCTGGCCGCACACGGCATCGCGCTGCGCCACGATATCCTCAACGACCGCAAGCGCACCTTCCTCGATGGCGTGGACGTGCAGCCGCGGCGCATGACCGAGACCACCGCGCGGCTGCGGCGTGCGCTGGACGACGTCGACCAGGTCATCGCCGGCCGACGTGCCACACGCCGCACCCGCCGTTCGCCGGAGGCGTAGCGCTGCCGCCCCGGCCGACGGCGCCATCGCTCCCCGCGCACTGCGCACGCTGGTGTGATTACTCTAGTCACAGTCCCGAGTCTCGAACCCGCCACTCACCCGCCGAAGGAACCGCACCGTCATGGCCACTCTGAAGAAGTCCGCCCGCAAGAAGCGCAGCACCGCCGCTGCCGACGACACCCTGCAGGCGCAGGCGGAAAAGCTGTCCAAGCGCCTGGGCGAATCGGCGCAGCAGGTCTGGCTGGCCGGGGTCGGCGCGTTCGGCCGTGCGCAGGCCGAGGGCGGCAAGCTGTTCGAGACCCTGGTGAAGGAAGGCCTGAGCCTGGAGCAGAGCACGCGCAAGCTGGCCGGTGGCGGGGTCGATGCGGTGCGCGATGCGGTGGAGAACCGGGTCGGCCAGGCCCGCGAGCGCGCCGCCGACACCTGGGACCGCCTGGAAAAGGTGTTCGAGGACCGCGTGCAGCGCGCGCTGCGCCGCCTGGAAGTGCCCAGCCGCGAGGACCTGGGTGCGCTGATCGAGCGCGTGGACGCGCTCAATGGCGAACTGCGGCATCTGCGCGGCGGCCGTGCCACGCAGGCGGCGGGCAAGGCGCCGGCGGCGAAGAAGGCCGCCAGGAAGACCACGGCGTCGCCCGCCGGCGCCGCCAAGCGCGCAGCACCGGCGCGCCGACCTGCCGGCCCGGTGGTCGCCAAGGTCGCGCCAGCCAAGCGCGCGGCCGCGCCCAAGCGCGCCAGCCGCAAACGCAGCGAGACGCCGACCACGGCCGAGTAACCGGATTGTTGCAAAGCAGCACGTTTTTCCAGACAATCGAAACGGACCCGCCAGTCCATCAGAAGACCGTTTGCTCCCCTCCCCTCTCGGCTTCGGACTGGCGGGTCTTTTTTGTCCGCCGTCCACCGCTGTCGCCTTGCCGGCGCCGTGACACGCTGGCGATACACTGACTTCCTTACGGCGCGTGTGCGGGTGCGAGCATGTTTTCCTGGATAGCGGCAGCGATCTTGGCAGTCGCGGCATGGCTGGCGGCCAGCCTCTACCTGTGGCTGGTACGGCGCCGCGAGAATGAGGCCAGCGCCGGACTGCATGCGCTGGCCGGCCTGCACTGGCGCGATTTCTCCTACATGGTGCGGCGCGCAATGCGCGAACAGCGCGACCTGCAGGACGCCACCGTCGACGAGCACACGAGCCAGGAACCGCAAAGCGACTTCGTGATGACCCGCGGCGACGCGCGCTGGCTGCTGTCGTGCAAGCACGGCCGGGCCTACCGGATCGGCTCGGCCGCGGTCAACGAACTGGGCGCGGCGGCACGGCTGATGGGCGCGCAGGGCGGCATCCTGATCACCGAGGGCAAGGTGCAGCGCGACGGCATCGCCGCGGCCGAGAAGCAGGCGGTGGAAATCCTCGACGGCCCGCGCATCTGGCCGATGCTCAAGCCCTACCTGCCCAGCGAACTGGAAGACGGCGTGATCGGCGCCAGCCGCCGCCGCGCGCAGCGCCACATCGCCATCGCCGGCCTGGCCTCGCTGGCCTTGGGCGTGGTGACCGGCGTCGGTGCGCTGGCGTTGCAGCAGCCCGCAGAGCCTCCGGCAGCCGTGACCGCAACAGCGTCATCGCCTACGCCCGCTGCCGCAGCCGCGCCTACGCCGGCCGCAACCACGCCAACGAGCACCACCGCTGCCGCGCCCCAGCCTGCGCTGGACGACGCCGGCGACCTGGCCGACCCCGATCCCGCCACCGAACAGCGCAACCGCCAGGAACTCTCCAAGGCCCTGGCCGCCACCCCGGGCGTGATCCGCGGCATCTGGCAGACGCAGATGACCCTGGTGGTCGACCGCAGCGGCGACGACGCCCAGGTGTGGCCGCGCATCTGCAAGGAAGTGGAGCGCTACCCATCCCTGCGCACCGTCCGCATCCAGCTCAACCCGCGCCCCGGCCACGAGGAACCGGTGCGGTGGCGGCAATGCAGGACGTTTTGAGCGGGGATTGGGGAATCGGGAATGGGGAATCGGTAGAGCGGGCTATCGGCACGCAACGAGCATGCACCCGTGACGTTCCTGCCTGACAGGACAGAACCCGCACCGCGTGCAGCCAGCGCTGTTCCGATTCCCTACTCCCCATTCCCGATTCCCAGCTCCTACCAATGGACGCCCCGCATCAGCGCCGCAAACGCGATCTGCTCCTGGCTGGGCTTGGTCTCGCGTAGCGCCTTGCGGTCGCCCTTGGCCGCGGCCGAATCGGGGAACAGTTCGAAGGCGGTGTTCATCACCACCTCGTAGGCCTTCGGCGCCACGGCGTTGACCAGGGCGGCGAAGATGCCCAGGCGCGTGGCCACGCGGCTGGGGCGTTCGATGATCGCCTTGACCATCAGGTCGGCGGCCTCGTCCACGCTCAGCGTCGGCACGCTGTCGTACATCTTGGTCGGGGCGATCATCGGGGTCTTCACCAGCGGCATGTTGACCGTGGTGAAGCTGATGCCCTTGCCCGACAACTCGCCCTGCGCGCAGCGGCTCCAGGCGTCCAGCGCCGCCTTGGAGGCGACGTAGGCGGAGAAGCGCGGCGAGTTGGCCAGCACGCCGATCGAGCTGACGTTGATGATGTGGCCCTTGCGTCGCGCGGTCATGCCCGGCAACACGCCCATGATCAGGCGCAGGCTGCCGAAGTAGTTCAGCTGCATGGTCCGCTCGAAATCGTGGAAGCGGTCGTAGCTGAGTTCGATCGAGCGGCGGATCGAGCGGCCGGCATTGTTGATCAGCACGTCGACATGGCCATGCGCGTCCAGCACGGTCTTGAGCAGGCGGTCGCAATCGGCCAGGTCCGACAGGTCGGCGGTGTAGGCGAAGACCTTGCCGCCCTTGGCGTTCATCGCATCGCGTGCGGCATGCAGTTCCTGTTCGCCGCGGGCCACGATGACGGTGATGGCGCCGGCCTCGGCAACGCGTTGCGCGGTGGCCAGGCCGATGCCCGAGGAACCGCCGGTGATCAGCACCACCTTGCCGCGCACCTTGCCCTTGAGCGAACGGTCGACGAACAGGTCCGGGTCCAGGTGCCGTTCCCAGTGGTCCCACAGGCGCCAGGCGTAGTCTTCCAGCCGCGGCACGGCGATGCCGCTGCCCTTGAGCGCGCGCTCGGTCTCGCGGCTGTCGAAGCGCGTGGGATAGGTGATGAACTTCAGCACTTCGCGCGGGATGCGGAAGTCGCGCAACAGCATGCCGGTGAAGCGGCGGATCGGCGGCAGGCTGCCGACCGCGGCGCGGATGCTGGAGGGCACGAACGCGAACATGCGCGCGTCCACCCGCAGGGTCATCTCCGGGGCGTGGCCGGCGCGGCAGAACACGTTGAGCACCTCACCCACGCGCAGCGGCTCGGGGTCGGTGAGGTGGAAGGTGTGGCCGTCGAGCTTGGGCTTGTGCGCGATGTGGTCCATCGCATCGGCGACGAAATCCACCGGCACCAGGTTGATCCGTCCGCCCTCGATGCCCAGCATCGGCGCCCATGGCGGCAGCAGCTGGCGCAGTTTCTTGATCAGCGGGAAGAAGTAGTACGGGCCGTCGATTTTGTCGATGGCCCCGGTGCGCGAATCGCCGACCACCATCGCCGGGCGGTAGATGCGCCACTTGATCCGGGTCTCGGCGCGCACCAGCGCCTCGGCATCGTGCTTGGTGCGCAGGTAGGGATCGTCCAGGCCCTCGGCTTCCTCGAACATGTCTTCGCGGAAGATGCCCGGGTACAGCCCGGCCACCGCGATCGAACTGGTGTGGTGGAAGATGCCGGCGCCGATCTGCGCGGCCAGTTCCAGCGCATTGCGGGTGCCGTCGAGGTTGGCGATGCGCTGGTCCTCGGCCTTGGCGGTGAGGTCGTACAGCGCGGCCAGGTGGAAGAAATGCTTGACCTTGCCCTGCAGCGTCTTGCGCTGCGCCGTGGTCAACCCGCAGTACGCCGCGCCGACGTCGCCGTGCAGCACCACCAGGCGCTTGGGATCCCAGCCCTGCTCGCGCACCAGCGCATCGAACTTGCGCTGCGACTCCTTGCGCAGCAGGACATGCACGACGCCCTTGCGCCGCATCAGCTTGGCCATCAGGTAGCGGCCGATGAAACCGGTGGCGCCTGTCACGAAATACGTCATGCCGAACCATCCCTCGTTCCGCGGCCACGGCCCCTCGCCCGGCCCCGGCGCTAACTTGCCAGAGTGCGGCGGGCAGGACAAACGCACGCCGGCGTATGGCGAACGTGCGGCATCGCAGCATCGCGCACCGGCGAGGCGACTGCGCGTGCCTCATCATCCGTGCTCGTCGCGCGTCGTATCGCGTCCTGGAAGAGCGGCGTCAACCGCGATGGCCTCCCACGGACACCTTCGTCGCGCCGGCGTACATGAGTTGCCTGCAGTCGCCGTGCGCGCCAAGCTCAGCGCGCGCCTGGCGAGAACCGCGCGACCAGGTCGTAGGTGTCGCCGAGGAACACCTGGCGCACGAAGGTCACCGCCTGCTCGCCGCGCCAGGTGCGGCGGTCGATCAGTAGACACGCGGTGCCGGCCGGCACCTGCAGGTGCGCCGCCTGCGCGGCGCTGGCGCCGACCGCGCTGATGCGGTGTTCGGCGCGGGTCCACGGCACGTGCTGCAGCAGCCAGCTGCCGGGCACGGTCACCGCGAAGTCCATCTGCAAGGCCTCCGGCACCGCCACCGGATTGATCACCCGCTCTTCCAGCGCGAACGGACGGCCGTCGGCGTAGTGCAGGCATTGCAGCGCCAGCAGGCTGCCGCCCGTGGCGACCTCGGCCTCCTGCGGCAACGCCGCGCGCGGCGCGCGCTGCTGCCGCTCCAGCAGTTCGAAACGGTAGGCATGGCCACGCGCGGCGACCTCGACCGGGATGTCCGGGATCTCCAGCGCCACCTGCTCCATGTGCGGATGCGGCCGCGCCACGAACGAACCTGCGCGGCGTCGGCGCTCGATCATGCCGGCGTCGGCGAGCAGCGCCAGCACCTTGTTGACGGTCATCCGCGAGCAGCCGTACTGCGCCATCAGTTCGTGCTCGAACGGAATGCGATGGCCGGGCGGCCACGCGCCGCTGCGGATGTGCGCCTCGATGTCGCGGCGGATGCGCTGGCTGAGCGGCAGCGTCGGCGCGGCCGGCGTCATCGGCAGTTCGTGCAGCGGCAGGCAGCGCACAGCGCGCGCGGGTCGCGGCTCATGCGTCCAGCAACCGGGTCAGCGCACGCGCGTAGCGGGCGGCGACGCCCTCGCGCTGCAGGTGGCGGCCCTCGCGCACCAATTCGCGGCCATGGCGCCAGACCGAACGCACCGCGCCGCCGCGCGCGGCGAACAGCCAGCTGTCGAGCCAGGCGTCGCCGTCGCGCGCCTGCAAGGCCGGATGCGTGGCGTCCAGTTCGACCAGATCGGCCGGGGCGCCCTCGCACAGGCCCTGGGCGACGCCGAGCGCCTGCGCCGCGCCCTGTGCGGCGGACTGAAACAGCAGGCGGCCGCTGGACAGCGCGGTGTCGCCGGTGAGCACGTTGCGCCCGCGCAGGCTCAGGCGCTGGCCGTACTCGAGCAGGCGCAGTTCCTCGGCCGCATCGATCAGCACATTGGAGTCGGAGCCCACGCCGAAACGGCCGCCGGCGCGCAGGAAGTCCTGCATCGGGAACAGGCCGTCGCCGAGGTTGGCCTCGGTGATCGGGCACAGCCCGACCACCGCGCCACTGGCGGCGATGCCCTGCACTTCCGCGGCGTCGACGTGGGTGGCGTGCACCAGGCACCAGCGCGCATCCACCGGCGCGTGCGCCAGCAGCCATTGCACCGGGCGCTGCCCGCTCCAGGCCAGGCAGGCGTCGACTTCGCGGGTCTGCTCGGCGATATGGATGTGCACTGGGCCGTCGCACAGCGGCAGCAGCGCCGCCAGTTCGTCCGGGGTGACCGCGCGCAGGCTGTGCGGGGCCAGGCCCAGCACCGCGTCGTCCAGCCCCTGCAGGGCGCGGCGGCTGCCGTCCAGCAGTGCGGCGAACCCGTCGACGTCGTGCAGCAGGCGCTGCTGCGCCGGGTTCGGCGCGGCGCCGCCGAAGTCGGCATGCGCGTAGAACACCGGCAGCAGGGTCATGCCGATACCGCTGGTCTGTGCCGCGGCAGCCAGGCGCTGCGCCATCTCGGCGCGGTCGGCGTAGGGCCGGCCGTCGGCGGCGTGATGCACGTAATGGAACTCGCCGACCCGGGTGAAGCCGGCCTCGAGCATTTCCACGTAGGCCTGCTCGGCGATGGCCTGCAGATCGTCGGGGCTCAGCCGCTGCAGGAAGCGGTACATCAGCTCGCGCCAGCTCCAGAAGCTGTCGCCGCTGCGCCCGCCGATCTCGGTGAGCCCGGCCATGCCGCGCTGGAAGGCGTGGCTGTGCAGATTGCCCAGCCCGGGCACCACGATATCCAGGCGCTGATCGCCAAGGGCTGCGGCCACGTCGCGCTCCACCGTGGCGATGCGGCCGCCGCGCACGCCGATGCGCACGTCGCGCGCCCAGCCCTGCGGCAGCAGCGCGTGCGCGCACCAGAATTCGCCCGATCCCGCGTTGCCGTCAGCCTGCTGCTGCGCCTGGGTCTGCACTGGACACCCTCCATCGACCACAATATTGTATATACAAAATAACCGACGAGCCTGCCCGTGACCATGCCCTGCGACACGCTCTGGCACAACGCACACCTGATGACGCTGGACGCCGAAGACGGCGGATTGGGCCTGGTCCACGACGGCGTGGTGGCCTGCCGCGACGGCCGCATCGTCTACGCCGGCGCCGCCGCGCAGTTGCCCGGCCCGCTGTCGGCGCAGCGCAGCATCGACTGCGGCGGGCGCTGGATCGGCCCCGGCCTGATCGATTGCCACACCCACCTGGTGTATGCCGGCAACCGCGCCGGCGAGTTCGAGCAGCGCCTGCTCGGCGCCAGCTATGCCGACATCGCCCGCGCCGGCGGCGGCATCGTCTCCACGGTGCGCGCCACCCGCGCCGCCGACGAGGACGCCCTGCTCGCCGCCAGCCTGCCGCGGCTGGACGCGCTGCTGGCCGAAGGCGTGACCACGGTGGAGATCAAGTCCGGCTACGGCCTGACCCTGGACGACGAACTGCGCCTGCTGCGCGTGGCGCGGCGCCTGGGCGAGCTGCGCCCGGTGGACGTGTCGCCGACCTTCCTCGGCGCGCACGCGGTGCCGCCCGGCGGCGAGGCCCAGGCCTATATCGACGAGGTCTGCGAGCGCATGATCCCGGCGGTCGCCGCGCAGGGCCTGGCCGAGGCGGTGGACGTGTTCTGCGAGCACCTCGCGTTCACCCCGGCGCAGACCGAGCAGGTGTTCCAGGCCGCGCAACGCCATGGCCTGGCGCTGAAGATCCACGCCGAACAGCTGTCCAACCAGGGCGGCGCAGCGCTGGCCGCGCGTTACGGCGCGCGCTCGGCCGACCATGTCGAATACCTGGACGACGCCGGCGTCGCCGCCATGGCCGCGGCCGGCACCGTCGCGGTGCTGCTGCCGGGCGCGTTCTATTTCACCCGCGACACCCAGTTGCCGCCGATCGCCGCACTGCGCGCCGCCGGCGTGCCGCGTGCGCTGGCCACCGACTGCAACCCCGGCACCTCGCCGCTGACCAGCCCGCTGCTGGCGATGAATCTGGCGGCGACGCTGTTCCGGCTGACCGTGGCCGAATGCATCGCCGGCTTCACCCGCGAGGCGGCGCGCGCGCTCGGGCGCCAGGATCAGGTCGGCCGGCTGCGCGCCGGGCTGGCCTGCGACCTGGCGATCTGGGACATCGCCGAACCGGCCGAATTGGTCTATCGCATGGGCTTCAACCCGCTGCATGCGCGTATCTGGAGAGGACAATGAGCGACGACGAGATCCTGCTGCGCCCCGGCGCGGTCAGCCTGGCGCAGTGGCGCGCCGTGTACCGCGGCGCCAGCGTGCGCCTGGACCCGGCCTGCGCCGACGCGGTGCTGCGCAGCGCGCGCACCGTGGAGGCGATCGTCGCCACCGGCGCGCCGGTGTACGGCATCAACACCGGCTTCGGCAAGCTGGCCAGCGTGCGCATCGAGCGCGAAGACCTGGAGGCCCTGCAGCGCAACATCGTGCTGTCGCACGCGGCCGGGGTCGGCGCGCCGATGCCGGTGCCGGTGGTGCGGCTGATGATGGCGTTGAAGCTGGCCAGCCTCGCCCAGGGCGCCTCCGGTGTGCGCCCGGAAACCTTGTCGATGCTGGAAGCACTGCTGCGCCACGAGGTGATCCCGGTGGTGCCGTGCCAGGGCTCGGTCGGTGCCTCCGGCGATCTGGCGCCGCTGGCGCACCTGGCCACGGTGATGCTCGGCGTCGGCGAGGCCTTCGTCGGCGACGCGCGCCTGCCGGCGGCGCAGGCGCTGGCCCAGGCCGGGCTGCAGCCGCTGACGCTGGGCGCCAAGGAGGGCCTGGCCCTGCTCAACGGCACCCAGTTCTCCACCGCCTACGCGCTGGCCGGGCTGTTCGAGATCGAGCGCGTGTTCCATGCCGCGCTGGTCGCCGGCGCGCTGTCCACCGAGGCCGCGAAAGGCTCGGACACCCCGTTCGATCCGCGCATCCACGCGCTGCGCGGCCAGCCCGGGCAGATCGACACCGCTGCGGCGCTGCGCGATTTGATGCACGCCTCGGCGATCCGCGATTCGCACCGCGACAACGACGTGCGCGTGCAGGATCCGTACTGCCTGCGCTGCCAGCCGCAGGTGATGGGCGCGGCGCTGGACGTGATGCGCCAGGCCGCCACCACCCTAGCCACCGAAGCCAACGGCGTGTCGGACAACCCGCTGGTGTTCAGCGACACCGGCGAAGCGCTGTCCGGCGGCAACTTCCACGCCGAGCCGGTGGCCTTCGCCGCCGACATGCTGGCGCTGGCGGTGTGCGAGATCGGCTCCATCAGCGAACGCCGCGTCGCCATGCTGGTGGATCCGGCGCTGTCCGGATTGCCGGCGTTCCTGACCCCCAAGCCCGGCCTCAACTCCGGCTTCATGATCCCGCAGGTCACCGCCGCGGCGCTGGTGTCGGAGAACAAGCAGCGCGCCTACCCGGCCAGCGTCGACTCGATCCCGACCTCGGCCAACCAGGAAGACCACGTGTCGATGGCCGCGCACGGCGCGCGCCGCCTGCTGGCGATGGCCGAGAACGCGGCCAACGTGGTCGGCATCGAACTGCTGGCGGCCGCGCAGGGCTGCGACTTCCACGCGCCGCTGCGCTCCAGCGCCGCCCTGGAAGCGGCGCGCGCGCTACTGCGCGTCCGCGTCCCGGCGCTGCAGGACGATCGCTATTTCCATCCGGACATGCTGGCCGCCACCGCGCTGGTGCGCGACGGCGCGCTGGCCGCGGCGGTGGGGATGCGGCTGCCCGAGGTTAGCGTCTGATCTGAAGAACCCGTCGTAGGAGCAGCCCTTCCCCTTTTTGGGATCAGCCGCGACCGGGCTTTACCAGGTAATGCCCCGTTCGCGGCTGAAGCCGCTTCCACAGAACAGCACAACGCGAGGCCGTATGACATCCCTGCCCGACTGGCTCACTGTGCACCGCGGCGATGCGCCGCTGATCCTCAGCTTCCCGCACACCGGCACCGACCTGCCGGAAGCGCTGACAGACCGTTTCGTCTCGCCATGGCTGGCGCAGCGCGATGCCGACTGGTGGGTGCACCTGCTGTACGACGTCGCCAACGCGCTGGGCGCGACCACCGTGCGCACCGCGATCTCGCGCTCGGTGATCGACGTCAACCGCGACCCGGCCGGGGTGTCGCTGTATCCCGGGCAGAACACCACCGGGCTGTGCCCACTGACCACCTTCGACGCGCAGCCGCTGTACCGGCCCGGGGCCGAGCCGGATGCGGCCGAGATCGACGCGCGCCGCACGCAGTGGTTCGCGCCCTACCACGCCGCACTGGACGCGGAGATCGCGCGCCTGCGCGCCCTGCACCCGGCCATCGTGGTGTACGACGCGCATTCGATCCGCTCGCGCATCCCGCACCTGTTCGACGGCGAGCTGCCGCAATTCAACATCGGTAGCGCCGGTGCCTCCGGCGCGGTGGACAGCAGTTGCGCGACAGCGCTGACCGATGCGGTGGAGCGCGTCTGCGCCGGCAGCGGCTTCAGCCACGTGCGCAACGGCCGCTTCAAGGGCGGCTGGAGCACCCGCCACCACGGTGCGCCGGCCGACGGCGTGCACGCGATCCAGATGGAACTGGCCTGCCGCGGCTACATGCACGAGCCCGACACGGTCGACCCCGGCAACTGGCCCTCGCCGTGGCAACCCGAATACGCCGCGCCGCTGCGCGCGGTGCTGCAGCAGGTGCTGCAGGCCTGCCTCGACTTCGTCCGCAGCCCCGCCGCATCCGCCCGCGCCGCCAACTGACGCGCGCGCACCGCGTTCCGCCTTCCGCGCATCCACCTGAGGATTCCCGCATGACCCGCCTCGACGCCACCCGCATCATCCAAGCGCCCACCGGCAGCACCCTCACCGCCAAGAGCTGGCTGACCGAAGCGCCGCTGCGCATGCTGATGAACAACCTGCACCCGGACGTGGCCGAGCGGCCGCAGGAACTGGTGGTGTACGGCGGCATCGGCCGCGCCGCGCGCGATTGGGAGAGCTTCGACGCCATCGTCGAGACGCTCAAGCGCCTGGACGACGACCAGACCCTGCTGGTGCAGTCCGGCAAGCCGGTCGGCGTGTTCCGCACCCATGCCGACGCGCCGCGGGTGCTGATCGCCAATTCCAACCTGGTGCCACGCTGGGCCAACTGGGACCACTTCAACGAACTCGATAAGAAGGGCCTGGCCATGTACGGCCAGATGACCGCCGGCAGCTGGATCTACATCGGAGCGCAGGGCATCGTGCAGGGCACCTACGAGACCTTCGTCGAAATGGGCCGGCAGCACTACGGCGGCGACCTGTCCGGCAAGTGGCTGTTCACCGGCGGTCTCGGCGGCATGGGCGGCGCGCAGCCGCTGGCCGCGGTGATGGCCGGCGCCTCGTGCCTGGCGGTGGAGTGCCGCAAGAGCAGCATCGACATGCGCCTGCGCACCGGCTACCTGGATACCTGGACCGACTCGCTGGACGAGGCGCTGCGCCTGATCGCCGAGGCCTGCGCGGCGAAGACGCCGCGCTCGGTCGGCCTGCTCGGCAACGTCGCCGACGTGCTGGCCGAGCTGCTGGCGCGCGGGATCAAGCCGGACCTGCTGACCGACCAGACCTCCGCGCACGACCCGGTCAACGGCTACCTGCCGCAGGGCTGGACGGTCGAGCAGTGGGACGCAAAGCGCGTCTCCGCACCGAAGGAGGTGGAACAGGCCGCGCGCGCCTCGATGGCCAACCACATCCGCGCCATGCTCGGTTTCCACGCCCTGGGCGTGCCGACCGTGGACTACGGCAACAACCTGCGGCAGATGGCGCTGGAGGAAGGCGTGGCCAATGCCTTCGACTTCCCGGGCTTCGTCCCCGCCTACATCCGCCCGCTGTTCTGCCGCGGCGTCGGCCCGTTCCGCTGGGCCGCGCTGAGCGGCGACCCGGAGGACATCGCCAGGACCGACGCCAAGGTCAAGGAACTGATTCCCGACAACCCGCACCTGCACCGCTGGCTGGACATGGCCGCCGAGAAGATCCGGTTCCAGGGCTTGCCGGCGCGCATCTGCTGGGTCGGCCTGGGCGACCGCGACCGCCTGGGGCTGGCGTTCAACGAGATGGTCGCCAAGGGCGAACTGAAGGCGCCGGTGGTGATTGGCCGCGACCACCTGGACAGCGGCAGCGTCGCCTCGCCGAACCGCGAGACCGAGGCCATGGCCGACGGCTCCGACGCGGTCTCCGACTGGCCGCTGCTCAACGCCCTGCTCAACACCGCCAGCGGCGCCACCTGGGTCTCGCTGCATCACGGCGGCGGCGTCGGCATGGGTTTCTCGCAACACGCCGGCATGGTCATCGTCTGCGACGGCACCGAGGCGGCGGCCAAGCGCATCGCCCGGGTGCTGTGGAACGACCCCGCGACCGGCGTCATGCGTCATGCCGATGCGGGGTATGCCATCGCCCTCGACTGCGCCCGCGACAAGCACCTGGACCTGCCCGGCATCCTGCGCTGAGGCCGGCGCCCGTCCGCCGCCTGCGCGCGGCGGGCGGGCGCACGACGCGGCAAAGCGGAACTGCGTCACCCCTCGCACGATACAGCCTCAAGTTCGGCCGAGCCGCGCCGACAAGGGATGCATCGTTTCAAGGAGCCTGCATGGGCATCCTGATCTACCTCACTCCTGCCGTGGCGCTGTGGGCTGCCGTTGCCACAGCGTTCGCGCATGGCTTGTTCCAGCGTCTGGGGCATGCCTATCGGCGCGACGCGACTGCGAAGGAGACGATCGCGCGGTATCAGGCGGCGCTGAGCCAGCTGAAGGCGCAGGCCGCGGCCAGCGCGCAGGAACTGGAAACGCTGCGCCAGGACCACGAGCGCCTGCGCGCGACCTACGAATACGAGGCAGCGCCCGCAGCGGCGGCGTCCGCCAATGCCGCACCGACCGCGGCGCCTTCGCCCGCCTCCCCGCAGCCGGGGCCGGCACCGGCGGCGCCCCCGGCCGCGCCGCCATCGACCATCGCCCTGGCGCAGATCGACATTGCCGACGAAGTCGGCACCCTGCTCGCCCACGTCGCCCGCGTGGCGCGCAGCATTCGCCGCTACAGCGCCTACAGCCGCGGCCACAACGGCCCGGAGCCGGCCAGCGCGCGCTACGACCTGCACTGGCTCTCCGACTGCCTGCACAACCTGGACCAGGTCGGCCATGCGCTGGCGCGCAACAACATGGAAACCCTCACCGCCGCCTGCACCGAACTGCTGACCATGTACGAGCAGTACCTGCGCGACGGTTCCGGCTACAACAGCCGCGACACCTTCCAGCGGCTCAGCACCCAGGTGCCGCTGGCCGAAGTCACCGATGCGATCCGTTCCATCGCGGCCAAGGCCTCGCTGGCGCGACAGGCGCAGGCCGCGCACGAAGAGGCCGCGCATGCGCACGAACGCGTCGCCGACAGCCGCCAGGCCGACGCCCTGTCGATGCTGTAACCGCGGCGTCCGCGCCGGCCACCGGCCGCGGCCCGCGTTGACCCGGCCTCCCGCCCGTGCTGTGATGCCTGCCGGTCAGGGCGGAGCGGGATCATGGCAGACAGCAAGGCGGCCTTCGAGAAAGCGGTCCAGGACATCAAGCAGCGGGCCGAGCGCCCCGACAACGACACCCTGTTGCGGCTGTACGCGCTGTACAAGCAAGGCTCGGAGGGCGACGTCAGCGGCGCCAAGCCGGGCTTCTTCGACTTCGTCGGCACCGCCAAGTACGAGGCCTGGGCCAAGCTCAAGGGCGTGCCGCAGGCGGAAGCGCAGAAGAAATACGTGGACCTGGTGAAGAAGCTGCTGGCCTGATGGCCCGCGACACCCGGCGGCGCATCCTCGAGACCGCCCTGGCGATGTTCAACGCGCAGGGCGAGCCGCACGTCACCACCAACCACATCGCCGACGAGCTGGAGATCAGCCCCGGCAACCTGTACTACCACTTCCGCAACAAGGACGACATCATCGAGCACCTGTTCGCGCGCTACGAGGAGCGCATGGACGCGGCGCTGGCGCTGCCGAGCGCGCGTCTGCCGGGGCTGGAGGATATCTGGCTGCAGTTGCACCTGGTGTTCGAGTGCATCTGGGACTACCGCTTCCTGTACCGCGACCTGGTCGAGATCCTCAGCCGCAGCCGGCGCCTGCGCCTGCGCTTCGCGCGCATCCTGCGCCGTGCCGACGCCAGCGTGCAGGCGGTGTTCGAGGGACTCGCGCAGACCGGCGCGATGCGCGCCAGCGCCCAGGAACGCGGCGGCGTGGCCACCAACGTGCTGGTGGTGGCCACGTTCTGGCTCAACTACGCGGCCGCGCGCGGCGAGAAGGACGAGCGAGTGGCGATCCGCCACGGCATCGTGCAGGTGATGCAACTGGTCGCGCCGTTCCTGCGCGACGCCGAACGCGCGCACCTGACCGCGTTGATGGACGCCTATCTGGATTGAAGCGCCCTGCCCTGCGCGCAAGCACAGGCGGGGCGGTGCCGCTCAGTCGGCGGCAGCCTGCGCGGCTGGCCCGTCGAGCCGGTAGACCTTGCAGACCAGGCCCGGCGGGGTGCGGTAGGTGCGAAAGCCGATGGCCTCGTAGTACGCCTGCCCGAGCGCATTGTCGGCGGCGATGCTGGCGTCGATCTGCGCCAGCCCGGCGCTGCGCGCGGCCGCATAGGTGGCCCGGAACAGCGCGCTGCCGACCCCACGGCGCGCCGCGCGCGGGTCGACGTGGGTGCCGATGATGCCCCAGCCCTCGGCCACGTCGTAGGCATTGCCGGGACGCGCGATGCGCAGCGACTGGAAGCCGAGGACACGCCCATCGGCGTCCTCGGCCAGCACGCACTGGAGACGATCGGGATGCTGCAGGTAGGTCGCGCGCACCGTCGCCAGATCGGTCGGCGCCTTGCGCAGGCCGGCCGCGAAGATCGCGTCCTGCACCGCGACCATCGCCTCGGCATCGTCAAGCGTGGCGGGCCGGATCTGCATGGTGCCGTCTCTCGTCAGGTCGTGGCCGGCGAGTATGCCCGAGCGTGGCCGGCCGCCATGCGTACGGAGGCGCCGGGTCAGGCGCCAGCGCGACGACGGCCAGTCACGCGCTTGGCCGGGCTGCGATTGGCCGCCGCCGGCTTGGCGCCGCGCTTGCCCGTCGCGGCGCGCTTGCGCGACTGCGGACGCGCCTGCAACCCCAGCTTGACCAGCACCGGCTGCAGGCGCGCCTCGACCTCGGCGCTCAACGGCTGCACCTGACCACGCAGCGCCGCCGCGCCCTCGCGCACGCTGCTCTCGGCCTCGTCGGCCAGTTGCGTGGCCAGCGCCTTGAGCGTCGCCGCGCCCTGTGCGGCATCGGCGGCGGCGGCCAGCGCGCGCTTGCGGGTCAGCGCGACCACGCCCAGCCCGGCCAGCCACAGGTGCCGCGGGTTCAGCCGGTCCGGCCGCAGCGCGGAGGGGGAACGCTTCTTGGTCGCCATCGCAGGATCTCCAGAGAGGCCGGCAGTGGCCCCGATGCGCACCATGCTGGCGCCGGCGGCTTGAGCAAACACACTATCGGCGCCGCACCCTTGCCACGCGCCGGCAGCGGCGCCATGCTCGGCGCGGACGCCGTGGCCCGGCGCCGCACAGGGAGATCCACATGGCAGCAAAATCGGGCGCGTGGGCGCCGTTTCCGTACGACGCCAAGGCCTACGCCTACGCCGGCGAGGCGCTGAAAAAAGCGTGGCCCAAGCTGCACGCTGGCGACCGCGAACCCTATCCGGACCCGGCACGCGCGCAGGCCCTGCTCGACGCAGCCGGCAAGGCCGGCAAGGGCCACGACGCGCAGACCCTGTCGGCCGCGCTGATCGAGGCCTGGCGGGCGTTCCACCAGGGGCAGTTCCAGCAGGCCTACGAGGCCGGCAAGGCGCTGGGCGTGTTCGGCGCCTCGGTCGCGGTCAAGGCGATCGGCATCCACGCCGGCTATCTGGTCGAGGACGAAAAAGAGCAGTTGCAGCGGCTGCAGCAGGCCGCGACGCTGGCCGAGGCGGCGATCGCCGCGCTGCCGGACGAGGCCAACAGCCACTACCGCCACGCCTTCGCACTCGGTCGCTACAGCCAGGGCCTGAGCATCGTCAAGGCGCTCAAGCAGGGCATCGCCAGCAAGGTGCGCGCCTCGCTGGAAGCGGCCCTGGAGCTGGAGCCCAAGCATGCCGAGGCGCACATGGCGCTGGCCCTGTACCACGCCGAGATCATCGGCAAGGTCGGCGCGATGATCGGCGGCCTCACCTACGGGGCCAAGGCCGCCACCGCCGAACAGCATATCCAGCAGGCGCTGAAGCTGGTGCCGGACGCGCCGATCGCCCACGTCGAACACGCCAACGTGCTGCTGTTGCTGTACGGCGACAAACGCGAGGAAGACGCCGCCGCGGCGTTCGAGAAGGCCGCCAAGCTCAAGCCGCGCGATGCGATGGAAGCGCTGGACGCGGCGTTTGCCCGCGATCAGTTGGAGTAGACGCCGGCGCGAGTTGAGCGTATCGCGATGTTTTCTCGTAGGGGCGGCTTCAGCCGCTGCTATGACGCATCGCATACCCGTGATTGGACACACCGCGAGGCGACCGGCGTGATCGACGGCAGGAGGCCAATCACCCCCTTCCCGCATCCACCCCGCCCCGCCGCCGCGAAGCCGCATCGCGACCTCGCAGCGACGGCCCGCATCAGCCTGCCGGCGGTAGCGCATAGGCGATCACGTAGTCGCCGCGCTTGGTCTCCATGAAGTGATGGCCGGCGGCGACGATGACCAGGTACTCGCGCCCGTCGACCGCATACACCATCGGCGTGGCCTGGCCACCGGCCGGCAGCTTGGCCTGCCACAGGGTCTTGCCGCTGGCCAGGTCGATCGCGCGGATCAGGTCGTCGGTCGCCGCGGCGATGAAGATCAGCCCGCTGGCGCTGACCACGGCGCCGCCGTTGTTGGGCGTGCCGATCTCGATCGGCAAGCCGGAGTGGATGCCGAACGGGCCATTGCCGCGCGCGCTGCCGAACGGACGGTCCCATAGCGTTTTGCCACTGGCCAGGTCGATCGCACGGATGCCGCCGTAGGGCGGCTGCTTGCACAGCAGCCCGGTAAACGGCAGGCGCCAGCCGGCGTTGACGTTGATCGCGTACGGCGTGCCGGCCTGCGGATCGCCGGCGCCCTCGGCGCCGCCGCTGTCGCCGCGCACCTGGTCGCGCGGCGCCCAGCCCAGCTTGTCGGCCTTGGCCCGCGGCACCAGCAGGTTGTAGTTGGGCATGTCGTTGTAGTTGGCGACGATCACCCCACGCTGCGGATCCACCGCCACGCTGCCCCAGTCCGAGCCGCCGTTGTAGCCTGGGTACTCGATCGAATGGCGGTCGGCTTCCGGCGGCGTGTAAATGCCCTTGTAGCTGGCACTGCGGAACTGGATGCGGCACACCAGTTGGTCGATCGGGGTCATGCCCCACATGTCGCGCTCGGTCAGGTCGCGCTTGCGCAGCGAGTGGTAGAGCGAGAACGGCTGGGTCTTGGCGCGGCGCTGCGGCTCCACGCCGCCGCCCGGCACCGCGCGTTCCTCGACCCCGACCAGCGGCTTGCCGGTGCGCCGGTCGAGCACGTACAGCTCGCCCTGCTTGCTCGGCAGCAGCACCGCCGGCACGGTGGTGCCGTCGTGCGGGAAATCCAGCAACGTCGGTTGCGACCCCAGGTCGTAGTCCCACACGTCGATATGGGTGGTCTGGAAATTCCACACCGGCTTGCCGGTGGTGACGTCCAGCGCGACCAGCGAGGTCGCATAGCGGTCTTCCTGCGGGGTGCGCGAACTGCTCCAGTAGTCGGCCGAGGAATTGCCCATCGGCAGGTAGACGTAGCCGAGTTTCTCGTCGCCGGCTGCGCTGGTCCACATGTTGGGCGTACCACGGGTCCAGGTCTGCCCCGGCGGCGGCGCGCCGGTCCAGTCCGGATGGGTCATGTCCCAGGCCCAGCGCAGCGCGCCGGTCACCGCATCGAAGCCCTGGATCACGCCCGACGGTTCGTAGCGCTTCTGTCCGTCCAGCACCTGGTGGCCGGTGACGACCACCCCGCGCACGATGGTCGGCGGCGAATTGATCGAGACGTAGCCGGGCGGCGTGGAGCCCATGCCGACGGTGATGTCGACCTGGCCGTGCTGGCCGAAGTCCTCGCAGGGCTTGCCGTCGGCGGCATCGACCGCGATCAGGCGCCCATCCAAAGTGCCTTCGATGATGCGCTGGCGGCACGCGGTCGACGCCGTCGCCTCGGCCCCGGGCACCGCGTAGTAGCTGACGCCGCGGCAGGCGGCGGTGTACGGGATCGCCTTGTCGGCCACCTTGGGATCGTAGCGCCAGCGCTCGCGGCCGCTGCGCGCATCCAGCGCGATCAGCTGGTTGCGTGCGCTGCACAGGTACAGGCTGTCGCCGATCTTCAGCGGCGTGGTTTCCGCGCCCCAGCGCTTGTCCGGCAGGTCGCCGGTGCGGAAGGTCCAGGCGGTGCGCAACTGCGCCACGTTGCCCGGAGCGATCTGCCGCAGCGGCGTGTAGCGATTGCCGGCATTGTCGCGGCCGTAGGCGGCCCAGTCGGCATCGGCGGGCGCGTCGGCCGGCTGCGCGCCGGTGCGCGGGGTCGCCAGCGCCGCGGCCATGCCCGCCGCATGCGCCAGCGTGCCGTCGGCCTCGGTCACGCCGTACGGCAGGAACGCCAGCGCGAACGCACCGACGAACACCAGCGCCAGCACCGCGGCGAGCGAGCGCGACAACCTGCGCGAGAACGGCCGGTCCAGCCGCGGCAGCAGCAACGCCAGCAGCAGCGCCAGAAACACCATCAGGCCCATGCGCGGCACCCAGCGCCAGTAATCGGTGCCCGACTCCCATGCCGCCCACAGCAGCGACAGCAGGAAGGTCGCCGCAAACCACAGCGCACCATTGCGCCGCGCGCGCCACAGTTGCACGCCGGAGATCGTCAGGCCGAGGCCGGCGACCAGGTAGTACCAGGAGCCGCCTATCGCCAGCAGCCAGGCGCCACCGATCGCCAGCACCACGCCGATCAGCGCGCAGGCGCCGCCGAGCAGGCGCAGCGGCCAGCCGCCGCGACGCTGCGTTCGTTCGAATTCGTTCATTGCCACTCCTTGCAGGACACGGCCACGCGGAACATCCGCCGTGGCAGCGGCGCACGCGCGCCGCCTCGCGTTTATCCCAGGCTGCAAGTGAACATCACGCGTTTCCGGGCGACACACAGTGACACGCAATCTTGCGGTCTTCGTGATGCGGCGCCGACCTGGGCATCACGCGGCATGTGTCGTGGAGAGCAGCGATTGCCCGACGGCATGGTGGCAGGCGATGTGGCGCAGCGGCACAACGCGTGACAGTCGTGGCGCCGCCGGGGTGCGCGCGAAGCAAGTCGCCCGCATCGTCATGGCCACTCCGAAAACGACGACGCCGGCACGAGGCCGGCGTCGTCGTTCGCTCAGCAGCGGATCACGCCTGCGGCGGTGCAGCCTCGCCAGTGCCTTCGGCGGCGCCCTCCTCGCCCGGCAGCACGTCCTCCTCGACCAGCGAGCCGTCCAGGCGTTCCACCGCCTGCAGCTTCTCGCCCTTGGACAGGCGGATCAGGGTCACGCCCTGGGTGTTGCGGCCGACGCGGGAGATTTCCGAGGCGCGGGTCCGCACCAGGGTGCCGCCGTCGGAGATCAGCAGCACTTCGTCGCGGGTGCTCAGCAGCACCGCACCGACCAACTTGCCGTTGCGCTCGCTGGTCTGGATGCCGATGACGCCCTGGGTGCCGCGGCCCTTGCGCGGATACTCGCCCAGCGGGGTGCGCTTGCCGTAGCCGTTCTCGGTCGCGGTGAGGATGTAGGCATCGGCCTCGTCGCCATTGCGCGCCTCGGCCTCGACCTCGGTGTCCGCCGCGGCGTCGACGTCGTCGGCGTCCTCGTCCTGGCCCACGGCCGGCTCGGCCACGATCAGGCTGACCACGTATTCGCTCTTGGCCAGGCGGATGCCGCGCACACCGCGGCTGCTGCGACCGGTCGGCTTGACCCCGCCGCGGCTCTTGCGCCGCGCGCCACGGGCGTCGTCGCCCTCCTCGCCCGCAGACTCGTCGTCGGCCACGGCGCCGTCGTCGACACCGACCTCGTCGACGGCCGCATCATCGGCCTCGTCGTCCTTGGGCCGTTCGGAGAAGCGCACGGTCTTGCCGTTGGAGGCGAACAGCAGCACGTCGCGCTCGCCATCGGTGAGCGCCACACCGACCAGCGCATCGCCCTCGTCCAGGTTGATCGCGATCTTGCCGATCTTGCGCTGGAACGCGAACTCGCTCAGCGGGGTCTTCTTGACCATGCCGTTGCGGGTGGCGAAGAACACGTAGCGGCCCTCGGCGTACTCGCGCACCGGCAGCACGGCCTGCACGCGTTCGCCGTTCTCCAGCGGAATCCAGTTGACGATCGGGCGACCACGCGCATTCGGCCCGGCCTCGGGCAACTGGTGCACGGGCAGCCAGAACACCTTGCCGCTGCTGGTGAAGGTCAGCAGCGTGTCGTGGGTGTTGACCAGCCACAGCTGGTCGATGAAATCCTCTTCCTTGGTCGCCGCCGCGCTGCGGCCGCGGCCGCCGCGGCGCTGCGCGCGGTAGGCGCTGACCGGCTGGCGCTTGGCGTAGCCGGCGTGCGACAGGGTCACCACCACGTCTTCCGGCGCGATCAGGTCGAGGATGTCCAGATCCTCTTCGCTGTGGCGGATCTCGGTGCGGCGTGCATCGCCGTATTCCTCGCGGATGTTGACCAATTCCTCGCGGATCACCTGCAGCAGCACGTCCGGATTTTCCAGGATGCGGATCAGCCCGGCGATGGCGTCCAGCAGCTGCTTGTATTCCTCGGTCAGGCGCTCCTGCTCCAGGCCGGTCAGGCGGTGCAGGCGCATTTCCAGGATCTGCGTAGCCTGCACTTCGGTCAGCTGGTAGCCGCCGCCGACCAGGCCGACGCCGCTGGGCAGGTCTTCCGGGCGCGAGGCCTCGGCGCCGGCCGCGTTGAGCAGCGCGCCGACCAGGCCCGGTTGCCAGGTCTTGGCCAGCATGCGCTCGCGCGCTTCGTTCGGGTTCGCCGAGGTCTTGATCAGCTCGATCATCTCGTCGATGTTGGCGAGCGCGACGGTCAGGCCTTCGAGGATGTGCGCGCGGGCGCGCGCCTTGCGCAGTTCGAAGATGGTGCGGCGGGTGACCACTTCGCGGCGGTGGCGGACGAAGGCCTCCAGCATCTGCTTGAGGTTCATCAGCTGCGGGCGGCCATCGACCAGCGCCACCATGTTGATGCCGAACACCGACTCCATCTGGGTCTGCTGGTACAGGTTGTTCAGCACCACGTCGGCGGCTTCGCCGCGCTTGACCTCGATGTAGATGCGCATGCCGTCCTTGTCGGACTCGTCGCGCAGCTCGCTGATGCCTTCGAGCTTCTTTTCCTTGACCAGCTCGGCGATCTTCTCGATCAGCCGCGCCTTGTTGACCTGGTACGGGATCTCGGTGACCACGATCGCTTCGCGGCCGTTGTCCTGGATCTCGATCTCGGCCTTGGCGCGCATGCGCACGCGGCCGCGGCCGGTGCGGTAGCCGGCGACGATGCCGGTGGTGCCGTTGATGATGCCCGCAGTCGGGAAATCCGGGCCGGGGATGTGCTCCATCAACCCGTCGACGTCGATCTGCGGATTGTCGATCAGCGCCAGGCAGGCGTTGATCGACTCGGTCAGGTTGTGCGGCGGGATGTTGGTGGCCATGCCCACCGCGATGCCGGCCGAGCCGTTGACCAGCAGGCTCGGGAAGCGCGTCGGCATCACCGACGGTTCCTGTTCCTTTTCGTCGTAGTTGGGCTGGAAATCGACGGTTTCCTTGTCGATGTCGGCCATCATCTCGTGCGCGAGCCGCGACATGCGCGCCTCGGTGTAACGCATCGCCGCCGCGGAATCGCCGTCGACCGAACCGAAGTTGCCCTGCCCGTCCACCATCAGGTAACGCAGCGAGAACGGCTGCGCCATGCGCACCAGGGTGTCGTACACCGACTGGTCGCCGTGCGGGTGGTACTTACCGATGACGTCGCCGACGATACGCGCCGACTTGTAGTAGGGCTTGTTGCTGTGCGCGCCCAACTCGTTCATCGCGAACAACACGCGGCGATGCACCGGCTTGAGGCCGTCGCGCGCATCCGGGAGGGCACGCCCCACGATCACGCTCATGGCGTAATCGAGGTAGCTCTTGCGCATCTCGTCTTCCAGGTTGACCTGGATGATTTCCTTGGCGGATTCTGCCATTCGGGTTCCGTAAGTCTGGTGGCGGATCGACCACCACGCCGGCCCGCGACAGGCGGGCCCGCCGCGGCCGCACGCCTACGGCGCACGGCGGTCGATCGAACCGCCGGATTCTATCATGACGGGCGCCCGATTGCCCGGTTTTTGCCGGCGCGAACAAGCACTTGCGCGCCATCGGCCGCCTCTGCCGGGCGCGGCGGCGCTCCCCTGGAACTCAGCCGCCGAAGGCGGCGCGCATGCGCGCCGGGTCCGGCTGCTCGATGACCCCGCGCTCGGTGACGATGGCATCGATCAGGTCCGCCGGGGTCACGTCGAACACCGGGTTCCAGGCGGCGATGCCGTCGGCCACGGTGCGGGTGCCGCCGACGCCGAACAGCTCGCCCGGATCGCGCTGCTCGATCTCGATCTGCGCGCCGTCGGCGGTGTCCATGTCCACGGTGGACGACGGCGCCACCACCATGAACCTGACGCCATGGTGGCGCGCGGCGATCGCCAGCTGGTAGGTGCCGATCTTGTTGGCGGTGTCGCCATTGGCGCAGATGCGGTCGGCGCCGACGATCACCCACTGCACCGCGCCGGTCTTCATCAGGTGCGAGGCCGCCGAATCGGCGATCAGGGTGGCGTCGATGCCGTCCTGCTGCAGCTCCCACACGGTCAGTCGCGCGCCCTGCAGCCACGGCCGGGTCTCGCCGGCGAACACCTTGGCGATGCGCTGCTGGGCGACGCCGGCGCGGATCACGCCCAGCGCGGTACCGAAGCCGGCGGTGGCCAGCGAGCCGGTGTTGCAATGGGTCAGCACGCCGCTACCCGGCACGATCAGGCCGGCACCAAGCGCGCCCATGTGCCGGTTGGCGGCCAGATCCTCTTCGGCGATCGCCTGCGCCTCGCGCTCCAGCACGGCCTGCCAGTCGCTGCCTGCCGCGCCCAGGGCGCCGCGCATGCGCGCCAGCGCCCAGGCCAGGTTGACCGCGGTCGGGCGCGCGGCATTGAGCCGTTGCAGGGCCGGCTCCAGCTTCAGCAACGCCTCGGCGCCGTTCTCGGCCTGCACCTCGCGCGCGGCCAGCACCGTGCCCCAGCCTGCAGCGATGCCGATCGCCGGCGCGCCGCGCACGGCCAGGGCGTGGATCGCCGCGGCGACTTGGTCGCTGTCGGTGCAGCGCACGTGTTCGACCGCGAACGGCAGCTTGCGCTGGTCCAGCAGCTCCAGCGCGTCGCCGGTCCACAGGATCGGGCGGATATGGTCGTAGCGGGCGTAATCGATATCGAGGGCGGCGTTCATCGCGCCATTGTAAACGCCGGCGATTGCGGATTGAGGACGCCGCGCGGTGTCGCAACGCCGCGCCAGCGATCAGTTGACGCTGAACTCGGCGCGGCAGCCCTTGTCGACCCAGATACCGTCGCGGTCCCAGCCCCAGCTGTCGTCCTGCACGCAGGGCGCGCCGGACAATTGCCGGCGCAGTTCGACACGATCCTGCACGCTGACGCCGCAGCGGCGCCGCGCCTTGCCCTTGGATTCGCACAGCACCGGCCGCGGGCCGGCGGGGAAGCCGGAGCCGTCGGCGGCGCCGATCTCGAACTCGCCGCGGCAGCCGCGCGCGACCCAGATCTCGTTGCGGCGCACGCCCCAGCTGCGCTCCTCGCGGCACGGCACCGACGACAACTGCCGCATCAGCCGCACCGGCGCCCCGCGCAGCATCACCGGGCAACTCTCAAGGCGACCATCGGACTCGCAGCGCAACACGCGGCGCATCGCGCTGCGCGGGGCTTCCACCGGATTGGGACGGAATTCGGCGCGACAACCGAGGGTGACCCACACGCCGGTGGCGTCGGAGCCCCACTCGCTGCCGCGGATGCAGTCGTTGTCGGAGAGTTGCCGCACCAGTTGCACGCCCTGGTCGGTGGACATCGGACAATGCACCCAGGTCATGTCGCGCGACTCGCAGCGGACCACCGCGGCATCGTAGGCATCGGTGTCCTGCGCCGGCGACGGCATCGGCCACACGCTTGCCGCCAACCCCAGCCAACACCAGCCACCGAGCCCGTACGCCCACTTCATGCTTGGCTCTGCCCCTATGCCTAGAACCTGAACAACGAAGACCTGCTGGCGCGCAGCGTGCGCTTGCCGTGCCCGATCAAACCATCATCGGTGTGGACAACGCAACAACGCGCCGCGAAAACACGTGACGGCCGGTTCAGGCATGCGCGAAATCGTAGGCGAGCACCTCGCCGATCTGCGCGGTGCCGCGCATTGCCATCAGCAGCCGGTCCACGCCGACCGCGACGCCGGCGCAGTCGGGCAAGGCCGGCAGCGCCTGCAGCAGCCGCTCGTCCAGCGGCGGCAGCACCGCGCCGCGCGCCTGACGCAGCGCATGGTCGCGCAGGAAGCGCCGGCGCTGCTCGGCGGCATCGTTGAGCTCGTGGTAGCCGTTGGCCAGTTCGTAGCCGCCCAGGTACAGCTCGAAGCGCTCGGCCACCGGCGGGTCGCCGTCGCGCACGCGCGCCAGCGCGCACTGGCTGGCCGGCCAATCGTGGACCACGGTGAGGCGGTCGGCCGGGAACGCCGGCTGCAGGCAGTGGGTCATCAGCAGGTCCAGCCAATCGTCGCGGCCCAGGCCGTCGGCAT
The DNA here is from genome assembly GCF_009192885.1 of Xanthomonas sp. LMG 12462. Taxonomy (NCBI): domain Bacteria; kingdom Pseudomonadati; phylum Pseudomonadota; class Gammaproteobacteria; order Lysobacterales; family Lysobacteraceae; genus Xanthomonas; species Xanthomonas sp. LMG 12462. Next base: position 81,416 of record NZ_NMPP01000044.1, read on the forward strand.
CGATGCGGATCTCGCGTAGCGGCTGCTGCAGCGCCTCCAACGGCGCAGCGAATGGATCCAGGTCCAGCCCCTGCTGGAACAGCTCGCGATAGCTGAGCACCTGCAGCGTGGCGCTGCGCCCGACCAGGGCCAGCGCGGTGCGCACCAGCTCCACGGTTTCCTCGATCAGTTGCCGGTGATCCCAGCCGACCCGGTACCACTCAAGCATGGTGAACTCGGGATTGTGGCGGCCGCCGGCCTCGCCGTTGCGGAACACCCGCCCCAGTTCGTAGCAATCGCCGATGCCGGCGGCGAGCAGCCGCTTCAGCGGATACTCGGGCGAGGTACGCAGCCAGCGCAGCGCCGGACCGGCGTCGACATGGCCGCTGAAGCGGGTCTGGAAGCTGTCGATGTTCGGCTCGGTATTGCCGGCCGCCGACAGCATCGGGGTTTCCACTTCCAGCACGCCGCGCGCGGCGAAGAAGCCGCGGATGGCGGCGTTGAGCCGGGCGCGCAATTGCAGGACAGATAGCAGCTCCATCACGGCGCCGTGTCGAGCCGGCGGCTCAGTTGATCGCGCGCGTCGTCGCGGTAGCCCAGGCCCAGGTACAGGCGCTTGGCGGCGGCGTTGTGGTGGTTGACCTCCATCCGCAGCACGTCCACGCCCAGCGCGCGGGCGCGCGCCTCGACCAGCGCCACCGCCCGCCGCCCCCAGCCGCGGCCGCGTGCGGCCGGGCCCAGGTACAACTCGTCGAGCAGCAGATAGCGCCCGCCCAGTTCGACGCTGAAGCAGGCGGTGATCAGCGCATAGCCGACCACCGCGCCGTCCGGCGCCAGCCACAACAGCGCCTCGCCCAGCGCCGGCTGCGCCAGCAGCGCCTGCAGGCCGCGCGTCACCCGCTTGGCATCGAAGGCGATGCCGTCTTCGGCGTAGAACGCCTGCAGCATCGCCAGCAAGGCCGGCTGATCGGCCGCGCCAGCAGTGCGCCAGCGCAGTTCCTCCTGCGTGGTGCCAAGCGCGCTCATGCGCCCTGCCCCTGCGACTGCAGGAACGCCAGCAACTGCGCCTCGTCCCACACCGCCACGCCCAGCTCCTGCGCCTTGTCGAGCTTGGAACCGGCAGCCTCGCCGGCGACCACGAACGCGGTCTTCTTCGATACGCTGCCGGCGACCTTGGCGCCCAGCGCCTCCAGTTGCGCCTTGGCCTCGTCGCGGGTCAGCGCGGTCAGGGTGCCGGTCAGCACCACGGTCTGCCCATCCAGCGGGCCGGCGCGACGCTGCGTCTGCGCCGGCGCGGCATCGAGCAGGCGTTGCATCGCCGCCTCGGCGTCCAACAGCGCCTGCTTCTGTGCCGGATCGGCCAGGTACGCAGCCAGGTTGGCGGCGCCGGCCGTGGACAGCCCCGCCCCGGTCCAGCCGCTTTCGTTGGCGCCCAACAACGCGTGCAACGTGCCGTAGGTGGCGGCCAGGCGCTGCGCGCTCTTGCCGCCGAGCTTGTCCACCGGCAGCGTGCCCAGCAGATGCGCGAGGTCCAGGCGCTCGCGCAATTCCGCCGGCGGCGTGCCCTCGTCGGAAAAGCGAATGCCGGCGGCGATCAGCGCATCGACCACCGCGGCGTTGCCGGGTTGCTCGAAGAACGTGGCGATCGAGCGCGCCACCTCGCCGCCGATGTCCGGCAAGGCCTGCAGCAGCACCGCCGGGGTGCTGCGCACGAACGCCAGCGAGCCCAGCCAGTAGGCCAGCGCCTTGGCCGTGGTCTCGCCCAGGTGCGGAATGCCCAGCGCGAACAGGAAACGCGGCAGCGTGGTGGCGCGGCTGGCGTCGATGCCGGCGACCAGATTCTCGGCCCACTTGGTCGCGAGCTTGCCCCCCAGGTCCACTGCCAGGTGTGCGCGCAGGAAGTCGGCGCGCCGCCACTGGGCGGCCTCGTCCTCCAACGCGGCGCGGCCGCCCGCGTCCAGCGCCAGCGCGCCCTTGCTGTCCTCCACCGCCTGCAGCAAGTCGGCGGCGGTGGCCGCGTCCAGCGCGGCCTTCATCCGTACCAGGTCCTCCACGCTCAAGGCGTACAGGTCGGCCAGCGACTGCACGAAGCCGAACTCGACCAGGGCATCGGCCTGGCGCTCGCCCAGGCCTTCGATGTCCATGGCGCGGCGCGAGGCGAAGTGCCGCACGGCCTCCTTGCGCTGCGCCGCACAGGCCAGGCCGCCACTGCAGCGCCAGGCCACTGCGTCCTCTTCCTTGACCAGTTCCGAACCGCACACCGGGCACGCCGCCGGCATCGTCCACGGCGCGGTGCCCGGCGGACGCCGTTCCTCGATCACCCGCACCACTTCCGGGATCACGTCGCCGGCGCGGCGCACGATCACGGTGTCGCCTTCGCGCACGTCCAGCCGCGCGATCTGGTCGGCGTTGTGCAACGTCGCGTTGGTAACCGTGACGCCAGCGACCTGCACCGGCTCCAGCCGCGCCACCGGGGTGACCGCACCGGTGCGGCCGATCTGCACCTCGATCGCGCGCAGCACGGTGGACTGTTCCTGCGCCGGGAACTTGTGCGCCAGCGCCCAGCGCGGCGCGCGCGAGACGAAGCCCATCGCCTCCTGCTGGTCGTAATCGTCGAGCTTGTAGACCACGCCGTCGATGTCGTAAGGCAGGCTGTCGCGAGCGGCGCCGATGCGGCGGAAATACGCGATCAGGCCGTCGAAGCCGGTGGCGGTGTCCGCCTCCGGGGCGACGGGGAAGCCGTAGTCGCGCAGCAGCTGCAGCGTCTGCGAATGGGTTTCGGGCAGTTCCAGGCCGCGGACCTCGCCCACCGAATAGGCGAAGAACGCCAGCGGCCGGCGCCGGGTGACCGCCGGATCGAGCTGGCGCAGCGAGCCGGCGGCGCCATTGCGCGGGTTGGCCAGCAGCTTTTCGTTGCGCTCCAGCGCCTGCGCGTTCCACGCGGCGAAGGCGGCGCGCGGCATGTAGATCTCGCCGCGCACTTCCAGCACCGCCGGCGGCGGCACGCCGAGGTCGCGCAGCTTCAGCGGCACCGAACGCACCTGGCGCAGGTTGGCGGTGACGTCCTCGCCGGTGCTGCCGTCGCCGCGGGTGGCGCCCTGCACGAACACGCCGTCCTCGTAGCGCAGGCTGATCGCCAGGCCATCGAGCTTCGGTTCCACCGAGAACACCGGCGCGGCCAGGTCCAGTTCGCGCTCGATGCGGCGCTCGAAATCGGCGACCTCGGCGAAGCGTGTGCGGTCGTCGGCGTCCTCGGCCACGCCGGGGGTTTCGAAGGCATTGGCGAGGGACAGCATCGGGATCGCGTGGCGCACTTCGGGAAAGCCGCCGTCCGGCCGCGCACCGACCTTGCGCGTCGGCGAGTCCGCGCTGGCCAGCTCCGGGTGCGCGGCTTCCAGGGCCTCCAACTCGCGCATCAGCGCGTCGTACTCGGCATCGGGAATGGCGTTGTCGTCGAGCACGTAGTAGCGGTGATTGGCGTCGTCGATGCGCTGGCGCAAGTCGGCGACACGCTGCTGGGGATCGGGAATTGCGGTCATGCGCAGCGGAAATGGGGGTAACGGAGAGGGGGCGATAGTAGCTGGAAGGCGGGGATTGGGGAGTCAGGATTGGGGATTGGCTTGACGGCTGAGATTGGCGAGTTGGGAGTGGGGATTCGCAAGAGCCCAAGCTCGGACTTCTCGCGTTGTTGGCGGTCGTACCCTCATCCGCCCCTGCGGGGCACCTTCCCCCAAGG